>CATPCJ010000454.1 GCA_955652915.1 uncultured Bryobacteraceae bacterium | reverse complement strand
GACGTACACAACGGCGCAGACGGTCGCGATCAGCACCACGACCGCCGGGGCATCGATCCGTTACACAACCGACGGAACTACGCCGAGCGAGACAGTGGGAACGTTATACAGCGGGCCGGTTTCGGTGAGCGTCACGACCACGATCAACGCGATCGCTTATAAGACCGCGATGACGGACAGTGTGATGGCTTCGGCTGCGTACACGATACCCATATCAGTGACGGTTACTCCGCCCGCGGTAACACTGTATGGCGGGAACACGCAGCAATTCAGCGCCACGGTCAACAACGCCACCAATACCGCCGTGACATGGACGCTTACTCCGGCGACTGGCGCTGGCACTATCAGCACGACCGGCTTGTACACCGCTCCCGCCACGATCGCAGCAACTCAGACCGTTACCGTCACGGCGCAGAGCCAGGCCGACACCACCAAGACCGCAACATCGATCGTGACGCTCGAGCCTCCTTTGACGATCACGCTGGACGTCTCCGCGACGACGCTGTATGCCGGTCAGACGCACCAGTTCAGCGCCACCAACACAGTCGTCACATGGACGCTTACTCCGACGACTGGAGCCGGCACGATCAGCACGACCGGTTTGTACACGGCTCCCGCCACGATCTCCGCAACTCAGACCGTTACCGTAACGGCGCAGAGTCAGGCCGACACCAGCAAGACCGCAACATCAATCGTGACGCTCGAGCCTCCGCTCACGATCACGCTGGACGTCTCCGCGACGACGCTGTATGCCGGTCAAACGCACCAGTTCAGCGCCACGGTCAACAACGCCACCAACACAGCCGTCACATGGACGCTTACTCCGACGACTGGAGCGGGTACGATCAGCACGACTGGTTTATATACCGCTCCCGCCACAATCGCCAGCACGCAGACGGTTACCATCACGGCGCAGAGCCAGGCCGACACGACTCAATCCGCAAACGCGACGATCACGCTCCAGATCGCGATGACCGTCAGCCCAGGGACGGTCACGTTATCGAGCGGCCAAACTCAGCAGTTCTCCGCGACGATAGCGGGCTCCCCCACTACTTCCGTCATATGGGCGATCAATCCGTCCACGGCCGGCAACATCAACACGACGGGTCTTTATACAGCTCCTTGCAGCACCGCGCAGCAGACCGTCACCGTCACCGCAACCAGCGTGGCCGATTCCACGCAAAGCGCCTCGGCCGTGGTGACACTGCCGACAGCCACCCGTTTCGGCTACGTCCGTTCTGTAGTCATCAACCACACCAAGATTCCAAACACCGATCAAACCAATTTCCCGTTCCTGTTCAGCACCACCGATCCGACGTTTGCATCCACGCCTAATGGCGGCCACGTAACCAGCGCAAACGGCTACGATATCGTCTTCGCGTCCGATTCCACCTGCCAGAGGAAGTTGAACTACGAGACGGAGCAGTGGAACGCGGCCACCGGCCAGGTCCTCGCGTGGGTGCAGGTACCATTGCTTTCCCATACCACCGACACCACCGTTTACGTCTGTTACGGCAACTCTGTAATCACTACCGACCAGAGCAATCCCGCTGCCGTTTGGGACAGCAATTACAAGGCTGTGTACCACCTCTCGAACGGTACGACGCTTTCCGCCGCCGATTCCACTGCCAACGCGAATAATGGAACCGCGACGTCAGTCAATCCGGCGACCGGGAAAATCGACGGCGCGGCCTCCAGCAATGGCGGACACATCGATGCAGGCAACTCATCGAGCCTGCAAATCACGGGGCCCATCACAATCGAGACTTGGGTAAACGCGAATAGCGTGACGGGTAACTATTTCCGAATGGTCTCGAAGCTATCATCTAACACCGGCTACGAGTTGCTTTTCGATAATCCTACTGGCAAACCGTATCTCCAACTCGGGAACAACGGGAATCTGACCGTTGCTTATGGGTCGGCTCTAACGACTGGCTCCTGGTACCACGTCGTAGGCACCTACGACGGCGCCACTCTGACGACATATGTGAACGGTGTCGCGGGAACTCCCGTTAGCGCGACCGGCGCGCTGGCCAATACAAGCGCTGTCCTGCGGCTTTTCGACGCCACGTTTGCATCCTTTCCGTTGAACGGCTCGCTCGATGAAGTCAGGATCTCCTCAACCGCCCGTTCGGCCGACTGGATCGCCGCCCAGTACGCCAGCGAGAGTTCGCCCTCGACTTTCTACTCTATTCTTTCCGAAAGCCATTCTGTCCTGGTGACTCCTGCGGCGGTCGCGCTCACTCCATCCCAAACGCAGCAGTTCACAGCGACCGTGGTGGGTACCTGCAATTCAGGAATAACGTGGTCGACCCCGGCTGCGGGAACCCTGACGTCGGCCGGGTTGTACACGGCTCCGGCTACGATCGCGGCGCCACGGACAGTAACCCTCGTAGCGACCAGCGTCGCGGACAATACCCTTAGCGGCACCGCGACGGTCACCCTATTAACGACAGTAACGGTGTTGCCTGCGACCGCGACTTTGTTCGGGGGCCAGACTCAGCAATTTAACGCCAGCGTGGCATTACCAAACACAGCGGTGAATTGGACGATTACCCCCTCCGGCGCCGGGAGCCTCTCCACATCCGGGCTTTACACCGCACCGCCCTGCATCACCGCACCACAAACCGTGACCGTTACCGCCACCAGCGTGGCCGATCCCACTCAAAGCGCTTCGGCTACCGTAACACTGTCGAATGCGAGCGCGTTCACCTTCAGGCGCGCCATCGTGATTGATCACGCCAAGGTCCCCAACACCGACCAGGTGAACTTCCCATTTCTGTTTAATAGCACCGATCCCATGCTGGCCACCGTCGCAAATGGCGGCCACGTGACGAGCCCCACTGGTTACGACATCATCTTCAGCACCGATCCCGGTGGCGTAACGAAGCTGGACCACGAACTCGAGCAGTATAACCCGGCAACCGGCCAAATCACGGCGTGGGTGCGGATTCCGGCACTCTCCCATACCACCGACACCGTGCTCTATGTGCTCTATGGCAACTCCGCTATCGGTGCTTCGCAGGAGAACCGCGCCGGAGTGTGGGATAGCAATTTCAGCGCAGTCTGGCATTTTTCGAACCCCGCGACGCTATCTACCCAAGATGCCACCGTGAACGCAAACAACGGCACCATTAATGGTTCTCCAACGGTGAGCAGCGGACAAATCGGATCGGGAGTGAACTTTGCGGGCGGTGGCGACAATCTTGGGATACGCAGCATTCCGCTGAGCGGCGACTATACCATCAGCACCTGGTTCAACGTGCCGCTGGTTCAAACAGGCTCATGGAACACATTAACCAGGGGCGCCGGCGGCGATCACCAGGTAATTATTTTGCAAAGCAATTGGCACTTAGGAACCTACGGGAATTCGGCCGGAGGTTTCTTTGATTCGGGATTTGCGGTCAATTCACTCGCGAATGGCTGGCACCACCTGGTCGCAGCCGCGCATGGAACGAGCACAACGTTTTATATCGATGGAGCTACGGCAGGCACCATTCCCTTCAAATCGAATTCAGACATAAGTTTCCTGGGCAACTATCAAGGCGGCGGCCAGCAGTTTGGACGGGCCGATGAAATTCGGATCTCTTCGGGAATTGCACGCTCGGCCGATTGGATCGCCACCGAATACAACAACCAAAGTTCCGCGGGCACGTTCTATGCGCTCGAATCCGAGAACGCGGCGTATGCCGTGACGCCGGCCGCCCCGGTGCTCTACGCTTCTCAGACGCAGCAGTTCGCCGCTGTTGCCGGATTGTGCGGGTCGCCCGCCGTGAATTGGTCCATCAGTCCCACCGGCACCGGCGTCATCAGCGCCTCCGGTCTCTACACTGCTCCAGCCAGCATCGCGACCCAGCAAATCGTAACCGTCCGGGCAACCGGTCAGGCCGACAACACGAAGACTGGCGCGGCTACGCTGACGCTCTATCCTCCGGTTGCGGTCGGCGTCACTCCCGCGACAGCGAACCTGGGTGTGGGACAGACCCTGCAGTTGACCGCCACTGTAGCGAACACCTCTAACGGCGCGGTTGCCTGGACTATCACTCCGGCAAACGCTGGCGCAATTACTACCTCCGGCCTTTACACGGCGCCGACCACGGTCACCGGTCAACAGACCATCACCGTCACTGCGACCAGCTCCGCCGACACCTCGAAATCCGCGACAGCCAGCATCGTCGTCTCCCCGATTGCGGTGGCACCGGTGTTCAATCCGCTGCCTGGGCTCTACGCATCGGCGCGATCTGTCACCATCACCTCCGCAACTGGATCGGCTTCCATACGCTACGCCACCGACGGCAGTACGACGACCGAAACGGCAGGGACGCTATACAGCTCGCCAATTGCCGTCGCGGGCAACACTACGATCAAAGCCATAGCTTACGGAAGCGGACTTGCGGATAGCTCCGTTACAACGGGAACGTTTAGTTTCACTACGGCTACCGGCACGGCGCGCTTCCTCTTCACCGATCCAGCCACGCAAGGATCGTGGCAGGGAGTCTACGGCAAGGATGGCTACAACGTCATCGGTGGAACCACGGCCTACCCGTCGTATGTGACGGTGACGCCCTCGGGCCAGTCGACCTACATCTGGAACTCCAGCACGGCCGACGTGCGCGCTCCGCAAGCCGCCGCGACGGGTACCAGCCGCGTCGCCGGCACATGGTACGGCAACGTTTATACTATCGATCTCAATTTTAGCGATAGCGCTTTGCATCAGGTAGGTATCTACGCGCTTGATTGGGACGGCAATAACAATCGCACGGAGAGCCTGGCGGTGGTCGACGCGGCTACGAACGCCATTCTGGACGTTCGCGACGCTTCCAGGTTTGCCAATGGTCAACACTTCGTGTGGACTGTCAGCGGCCATGTGTATCTCCGGGTTACGAACACTGGCCCATCGAATGCCGTCATCTCGGGGCTTTTCTTCGATCCGCCTGGTGTCATGGTTTTCCCCAACACGGCTACGGTCGCCCCGTACCAGACCCAACAGTTCACAACCTTGGTAGCCAATAGCACGAACCTCGCCGTGATCTGGTCGATCAGTCCGAACTTGGGCACTGTCTCGGCGAGCGGGCTCTACACTGCACCCGCCAGCGTCCCAACTCAGCAGACCGTAGTCGTGACAGCAAACAGCGTGGCGGACCCGACCAAGTCCGGCTCCGCAACCGTAACGCTGCTGCCTGGAGTAACGGGAGGCGCCATCGGGCAACAGATCAATCTGATAGCCGCTGCGTTGTGCCGCCGGCCGCATACGGGTCCCTCGGTCAGCGCCGGGCTGGACCAGTACGGAACGCTCAGTTGCAATGGTTCGCAATGCGCGTCGACCGGGACGGTAACTGGAGCTGCGTTGAGCTATACCCTCGAGCCGGGCTTCTCGCTTACCTATAGTTGGAGCCTGGTCAGCGGTCCGGCGCCGGTTCAATTCGGCAGTCCAACCTCCACCTCCACCACCGTTACGGCCACGGCAGCCGGCGTGTACACGCTGCAGTTCAGCGTGGACGACGGCATCTCCACCAGCAGCGCGCTCACGCACTTCCTGGTGAATCCGTCCGATGCCAACACCAACGGCAACATCTTAATTTCACCCACGCTCAGCGGTCCCAACGCCGTAAACACACCGGTGTCTTTCAAGATGCGCTGGCTGAACTTCGCTTTCGGCGTTGCCACGAATGCCGGCGTTCAGATTACGGTTACTGGAGCAAATCCTCAAAACGCCATTGCCTTCACGGACGCCAATGGTGTAGCGACGTTCACCTACGCGGGTGTCAATCCCGGAACGGACACCATCGTCGCGGTCGGCGATCCGGGGACGCTTTCCGGACCGCTCAGATCCGAACCAGCCACAGTCACCTGGATCGTTGCGCCGCCGAAGCTGACCAGCTCACCGGTCACAGGGCAATTCTTCCCGGCCGACGGTTCCGGCGTGTTCAACATCACACCGGCGCAGACACCGGTCTTCACGCAGGTATTTCCCGGCATCGACTTCGATCCGGCGGCGGGCACCGTGCCCGGCAACACCAGCGGTGTGACCAGCCAGACACGTCCGTTCACCGCGATCGCGACCGACCGCAACGGCAACTACGCCGGCGCAACGGTGGCGCAGGGCGGCGGCTACCAGGCGGGCGCCGGGCCCCTCTACAACTTTGGGACGGTATTCACGGGCACGCTGAACGTCCCGGCCTCGGGACAAGTGACGTTCACCATCACCAGCGACGACGCCTTCATCTTCGGTATGGGCAACGCCGCCACGCGCGTCAGCGGACCGCAAACCAACACGCCAGCCGTGACACCGTTCAAAAACTATGCAGTGATGGGCGGGGTAAACCAGCGCTCGGCTCCAGCGGCGAGTAGCATCACGGTAAACTTCCCGGCTGCGGGCGCCTATCCCTATGAACTGGACTACGCCAAGGGTGGCGACAAGAACCTGACGCTGACCATGCTGGCCAATGGGGCACCCGTCCCGGCGGCCGCTCTGCTGACGCTGAGTCCGGCGACCGTTCCTTCGAAGACCGCCGGCCAGATCCAGCAGTTCGTGTTGACGGCGGCCGATGCCGATGGCGTGGCGCTTTCCAATTTGCCGGTGACCTTTACGGTGACGGGCGAGAATGCGGAGACGCGTGTGCTGACCACGGACGGAGTGGGACAAATAGGATTTGCCTATGACGGCTCACCGCTATTGGTGGGCACGGACCTGCTGCAGGCGGCGGCGCACATCAACGGCGCGGATGCTTATTCGAACGCAGTGGTGATCACTTGGAACAGCGGAGTGAACCAGGCTCCGGTGGTCAACGCCGGAACCAACCAAACCATCACGCTGCCTGCGCAGGCGGTCTTGAATGGCGCAGTGTCCGATGACGGGCTGCCGAGCAACACACTGGCAATCACCTGGTCCATGCTGAGCGGGCCGGGCACGGTAGTGTTCGACAATCCGAACCAGGCAGTGACGGCGGCAACATTCAGCGCACCTGGAACCTATTTGCTGCAGTTGAGCGCGACCGACAGCACGCTGACCAGTAACTCGACGGTGACTTTCATAGTGAATCCGCCGACAAGCTGGAACACGGGCTGGCTGGCGGTTCCGCTGGATGAAAGTACGGTGACTGGCCAGGCGCCAGTTACTTTAATAGCGGGCATCACGCTAGTAAGTGGAACGCTGACTTACTACCCGGCCAACAACCCCGGGGCGGTGACGACAATCAGCACCGCCACCACGGGCGCGGGCCAG
Organism: uncultured Bryobacteraceae bacterium; assembly: GCA_955652915.1. Classification (GTDB taxonomy): domain Bacteria; phylum Acidobacteriota; class Terriglobia; order Bryobacterales; family Bryobacteraceae; genus Palsa-89. Next base: position 4,172 of record CATPCJ010000454.1, on the reverse strand, counting down.
ATTGCGGTGTTCGATACGACAGGTCTCAACAATGGGGGCTACTTCCTGCTGCTGAACGCCACCAACTCGGTGGGAGTGACGCAGACCAGCCAGGCATATGTGACGGTGGCGGGCGACTACAAGCCGGGACGGGTAACCGCGACGGTGACAGACTTCACGGTGCCGTCGTCGGGTCTGGCGATTCAGATTCAGCGGACCTACGACAGTTTGGTGCGAGGCCAGCGGAGCGACTTCGGCTACGGTTGGAGGCTGGGACTGAATGCGGTGGACATGACGGTGACCGCGACCAGCGACGTGGCGCTGACCATCGGCGGCAAACGGCGGACATTCTACTTCACCCCAGATTCTACGATCATTCCCGGCTACTTCGTGCCGCGGTTTACGGGCGAGCCGGGACTATTCGGATCGCTGGCGACGACGGGTGACAACTGCAGCGGCGTGTTGATCCACATCGGGAACATCTACGAATGCGGGATCAGCAACGCAGGAGCGGGGTATCAGGCAACGGCGTACAAGTATACGGATCCCTATGGGCGAGTGTACACGATCGGGTCGGATGGAGCGCTGCAATCGCTGAAGGATCTCAACAACAACACGCTGACGATCACGGCAGCTGGGATCACGAGTAGCGCTGGTTTGAACGTGCCTTTCGTGCGTGATTCATCGGGTCGCATCACGCGGATCACCGACACGCTGGGGCATCAGTATAACTACGCCTATGATGCCAACGGCAATTTGGCGAGTGTCACATATCCGGGGATCGCAACGCCCGCGCAGTATGGCTACGACACGACGCACTTGCTGACCAGCCAGACTGACAATCGTGGCAACCCCGCGGGATCTACTACCTACTATCCCGACGGCAAGCTGAAAACGATTACCGACGCGGTGGGCAACCTCACCCAGTCCGCTTACGACGTCGCCAACCACACCACCACTGTGACGAGCCCCGACGGTGGCATCACGGTGACGGTGACCGACTCCTACGGCATGCCGCTCACAGTCACCGATCCTCTGGGGCGCGTCACCACATACGTCTACGACTCCCAGCACAACGAAACGTCGATGACCGATCCGCTGGGGAAAACGACGTTGTATACCTACGGCTCGAATGGTTTCCGGACATCGCTCAAAGACCCCTTGAACAACACGTGGTCCGCGACGTTCAATGTCGCTGGCGGACCAACCGCGGTCACCAATCCGCTAAGCCAGACGCAGACCGTTACCTACGATGCCAACTTCCGTATTTCTTCGATCACCGATTCGCTCGGGAGCGTGGCGCAATTCACTTACAGTACTGCGGGCCTGCCGCTGACGCTCCAAGATGCCCGCGGCAACACGTCCACTTACGTTTACGATCAGTACGGCAACCGTACCAGCTACAGCGATCCCTTGACGCGAACCACAGCCAGCGTTTACGACACCCTTGGCAATCTCAGCACAACCGACCCTCGTGGTAACTCGACCACCTATGTCTACGATGCTTTCAGTCGGCTCACGTCGATGACCGATGCCGCAGCTAAGGTCACGCAATACGCCTATGACGGCAACGGCAACAAGACCAGCGAAACGGACCGGAACAATCATCAGACCACCTACACCTATGACAACGCCAACCGGCTTACGCAGGTCACCTACGCCGACACCACCACGCGCAGCTACACCTACGATTTCCGTGGCAACAAGCTTACCGAGACCGATCCACTGGGACGCGTGACGAAGTATGTCTACGATCTCGCCGGCCAGTTGACCAGCATGACGGCCGCTTTCGGAACGGCGGACGCGGCGACCACCAGCTACACCTACGATCTGGACGGCTGCAGGCTGACGCAAACCGATCCGCGCAACAACCCAACCACCTATACCTACGACGTGGCAGGCCGTATGACCAGCATGCGCGATGCCGCCGGTAACCTTACGCAGTACGGCTACGATGCCAAGGGTCAGCGCACATCCATGACCGACGCGAAGAATCGGGTTACCACTTACACCTACGATTCGCGCGGACGCCAGTTGACCACCACGACACCCGACGGCAAGACGGTCACTAAGACCTACGACGGTTTGGGCCTCGCGACGTCAGTAACAGACGAAGAGAATCGGGCCACCCAGTACAGTTTCGATGCCGCCAGCCAGTTGACGGCGGTGATCGACGCGCTGAGCCAGCGCACCGAATACACCTACGACCTGGCAGGCAACAAGCTCACACAAAAAGACGCGCGCCTTAACACCACCGCGTATCAGTACGACAATTTAAACCGCCGCACGCGCCGCACGCTGCCTTCAGGTCAGTTCGAGCAGTACACTTACGACTTCGTCGGCAACATAGCCTCGCGCACGGATTTCAACGCCAAGGCTACAACGTTCGCTTACGATTCGCTCAACCGTCTGCTGAGCCGCACACCGGACGCAACCTTCTCCGCCCCGGCGGTAACGTTTACGTACAATTCCTCGGGCCAACGTCTGACCATGACGGATGCGAGCGGCGTGACATCGTACACCTACACCAATCGGGACCAAGTGGCGACGAAAGCCACGCCACAGGGCACGCTGACATACACTTACGACGCGGCAGGCAATGTAACGAGCGTGTTGTCGTCGAACGCCAACGGAACCAGTGTTAATTACTCGTACGACCAAAACAACCGCCTGCAAAGCGTCACCGACAACCGGACGGCCGGGACGACCAACTATACCTACGACGCGACGAACAGGATCCAATCGTTTACTTATCCGAACGGAGTCACCCATTCCTACACCTACGATAATCGCGACCGTAACACGATTCTCTCCGCCAACGGCACGACGTATACGCAGAGCTACAGCTTCTCCGGCCGCCAGCAGAGCGTGGCTGAATCGGGCGGCCGCAACACCAGCTACAGTTATGATTCCATCTATCGGCTGCTAGGCGAAAACATCAACGGCGCGCCCAGCAACGGGCTACTGAACTACTCGCTCGACGCCGTCGGCAACCGCCTATCGTTGACGTCAACACTCGCAGCCTTGCAATCGCAGACAGCGAGCTACGATGCCAACGACCAAATCTCGGGGGACACCGTCGACTCCAACGGCAATACGCTCACTTCGAATGGCGTGACGTACACCTACGATTTCGAAGACCGCTTGTTGTCCACCTCCACTGGCGTCCAGATCGTCTACGACGGCGACGGCAATCGAGTGTCGGAAACCGCGGGCGGCGTGACAACGAAGTTCTTAGTAGACGGTCAGAATCCCACGGGATACCCGCAGGTGGCGGAGGAGATCGTCGGCACTGTGACCGCCCAGTACACTCACGGCCTCATGCGAATCAGTCAGAGCCGCTCGGGTGCGGCGAGCTACTACCGCTACGACAGCGGCGGCTCGGTACGCCAGTTGTTCGACAACACCGGCGCCGGTACCGATACGTACGCCTACGATGCTTTCGGCAACACCATTGCGCGGACAGGCACAACTGTCAATCCGTATCAATACCGCGGTGAGCAGTACGACGCCTCGCTGCAGATGTACTACCTGCGCGCCCGCTACTATCGGCCACAGGTCGGCCGGTTCCTGACGCAGGACTCCTATGAAGGCGACGACGAAGATCCTCTGAGCCTGCATAAGTACGCGTATACGCATGCCGACCCAGTAGACGGAATTGATCCGACCGGATATGCGAACCTCTTTTCCAGAGCGTTTCAAAGCCTTCCAGTAATTATTCAGCGGGGCCTATGGTATGGCTGGAACCTTGGTACTCGCACCCTGGGAATTGTGCGGAATGGCGGTAAAATAGCGTATGAAACTGTTTGCTGTCTAGACAAAGCGTGGTCAGTGCTCGGCTTGGCCATCGGTTTTATCGCTACCGTTGACCCGAGCCCTGAGAATCTTCGAGCAGCTAACATTACGCTTGGTGCACTCGCCCTAATCGCCGCAGCTTGTCGATTAAATTGTGGAAGGGGATCGGGAGGAGGTCCATTCTTTGGTCCTGGAGGCGGAGGGATACCTCCATCGTCAATGGATGGTATCCTTGGCGACCCGCTCTCTCTTGTGGGCGTAGGAGTCGACCTGGTTGTGGCTATTGCCAAGGCCACCTCTGGATGGGAGGTTGTGCCGTCCGGTCAAGGCGCTCACAAAGGCCTGGGGACTGTTATTCGAGAGAGGAATCCTGACGGAAATCTAACCGGACGCCAAGT
>CATPCJ010000453.1 GCA_955652915.1 uncultured Bryobacteraceae bacterium | reverse complement strand
GCATGGCGGGTATCAGCGCACGTCGATATTCGTCGCCTCGCTGGAAGAACAACACAGCGGCGCTCGCCTGTTTTCAAAGTCCCTCTATCAGCGTCCTCCGCCGTTTTCTCTTCTCTAAATCAAATTCGAAAGAGAGAAAGGAGGGCGTCAGCATGCGCCGTTTTTTTCAGCTTTTGTTAAAACTTACATTCCGTGATGCGGTACCGCCCGTGTCGCAAATCGAACCTATTCGCCGGCGCCAAGCTGAACTCGCGTTGTTGAGTGACGACGAACTAAGAACCACCGGCCGGCGCGCTACTGAACTCGTCGAAGTGATCGCCGTAGCGGCGGTAGTCGCAGCTCGTGTCCTTGGTCTGGATATGTTCGATGTTCAGCTTCAAGGGGCGCTGGCGTTGGCCAACGGCAAAATCGCCGAAATGCAAACAGGTGAAGGCAAGACGCTGGCCGCCGTGCCCGCGGTGATCTGGCTGGCCAAGGCGGGCGGCGGGGTCCACGTCATGACCGTGAACGACTACCTGGCGCGCCGCGACGCTAAGTGGATGGGCGGCATCTACGACTTTTTCGGTCTCTCGGTTGGCCACATTCAGCAAGGCATGTCGATCGATGAGCGGCGGCGCGCGTACGCTTGCGACGTCATCTACGCCACGGCGAATGAGGTGGGGTTCGATCATCTACGCGATGGCCTGGCATTGCATCCCGATGAGCAAGTGCAGCGGGGCTTTTCGGCGGCGGTGATCGATGAAGCGGATTCGATTTTGATCGACGAGGCGCGGATTCCATTGGTGATCGCCGGCGGGGATGCGAATCAGGAGGCGCTGGCATATCGCGTGGACCGTCTCACTCGCGGTTTCCGGAAATTCGTGCACTTCACCTTGGACGACTACGGAAGAAATGTCGCGCTAACCGACACCGGCATTCATGCCGTCGAGAATTCGTTCGGCTGCGGGAATCTCTTCAACGAGGAAAACCTGGCGCTGCTGACCGCCGTTCAGGATTCTGTGCACGCGCACGCCCTGCTACGCCGGGACGTGGATTATTTAGTCAAGAACGGCGCCATCGAATCCGTGGACGAATTCAAAGGACGCATTGCACAGGATCGCCGCTGGCCGGCCGGGCTGCACACCGCAATCGAGGCCAAGGAAGGCGTCGCGCTAAAGACGCAGGGCCGGATTCTCGGGTCCATCACGCTGCAAAATTTGATCGCGCTGTATCCGAAAGTATGCGGGATGACCGGGACCGCCGCGACGCAGGCCGAGGAATTTCGCGCCGTCTACGGACTTGCCGTGGAGGTGATCGCGACCAACCGGCCAGTGATCCGCGTGGATCGCTCCGGCCAGATTTTTCGGACCAAGCGGGAAAAGGAAGAGGCGGTAATCGAAGAAATCGGCAAGGTCCATCGGCACGGGCAGCCGGTTTTGGTGGGGACGGCGAGCGTTGAAGAGTCCGAACGCCTGAGCTCGTCGCTGGGCGGCATTCCGCATCAGGTTCTGAACGCGCGGCACGAAGAGCAGGAAGCGGGCATGATCGCGCGCGCCGGCGAACTGGGAGCAGTGACGATTTCGACCAACATGGCCGGGCGCGGTACGGACATCCAGCTCGGCCCGGGGGTCGCGGAACTGGGCGGGCTGCACGTGATCGGCACCAACCGTCACGAGAGCCGGCGCATCGACAATCAACTGCGTGGGCGCGCGGGACGGCAGGGCGATCCGGGAAGTTCGCGATTTTTTGTGTCGCTGGAAGACGATTTGCTGGTGAAGTACGGCAGCGCCGATCCGAAACTTCAGTACGATCCGGAGAGCGTTCAGCGTTTGGTGGAGGGCCAGAATCTCGAAACCCGAAAGTTTCTTCGGAAATACGAAGGTGTCGTGGAGGGGCAGCGGCAGCAAATCCAGCGCAGGCGTCAGGGTATTCTTAGCGGCTCGACAGCGTGTACTTCAGAGCTGGAGCGGCTGGTCTCACTGAACGCGATCGACGATCTGTGGGCGGAATATCTGGCCGCGATCACAGAACAGCGCGAAGGCGTTCAATGGGTTTCGTGGGGCGGGCGCGATCCGCTGCACGAATATCTGGTGGCGGTAGATTCGCTGTACGAAGAACTTCAAATGCGGATTGAAGAAGAGATTCCCCGCCGGCTAGCGGAGGCGGAAGCGGGCGGCAACGACCCAACCGAGCGCGGGGCGACGTGGACGTACTTGACGACGGATCAGCCATTCGGAAGCTGGAGCGAGCGGATAATGCGAGGGATTGTGAGAAAGGCCCGAGAGAAGAACATGTGGGGTTAAAGGGTAGTGGTTCAGCGCAATGGGAAGCCCAGGAACAGGAGCGCATGCGCAAACGGGACGAAGCGGAAAAAGCGCGATGGGTATGGGAACGGCATGAGGAGACGCAGGAAGGTCGTGACTTGTGAAAAGGAGGAGGATCTGGATTCCGGCCGGGTTCAGAGGGTGTATGCGAAGAGCCGGAGTCCACAAGTTGGTCGCGGCCGAATCGCTCGACCAGGCATTGAAATACATGCGGCGACGGCACGATGACCTCATCATTAGCAAGGCCGAGTCCCTGGGCATGATTGCCTTGCTCTCGGGCTCACCTCCGGACTAAGTGGTTGTCACGAAATAACCATGTCAAAAGATCAGCGATTGGCCGGCGCGGCACGCAGGATTGCGCGCGCCACGCCGATGCATGGAGCATGAGAAGTCCAACGCGATCTCAACCACCTGTGGACTCATTCGATGTTTAATACGGCGGCGAAAAACCCATCGCCTTCTTCGATGCCGGGAAGGCGCTCCAGCACTTGCCAGGCGCCCGGAAGCGCGTCAATGACCGCTTGATTTTCCTCCGGTTCGAGTGAACAGGTGGAGTAAACCAGCCGGCCGCCGGGCCGCAGCCGATCCAGCGCGTTCCGAACCAAAGCCACCTGTTTCCGATGCAGGTCCAGCAAATCCGGGGGCTGAAGACGCCACTTGATCTCGGGATTGCGGCCCAGCGTGCCGGTACCGGAGCAAGGCGCGTCCACTAGAATGCGGTCGAACTTCGTGCCGAAAGGGAGCGGCCGGGTGCCGTCCAGCATAACCCGGGGGCACTTCAAATCGACAAGCTGATTCAGGCGATGCCAGTGTATGTCGCACGCTATGGCCTGCACTCCATACTCCAGCGCCTGTGCTGTTTTATTGCCGGGGGCGGCGCACAAATCGAGGAAGGTCTGGCCAGCATGCAGATCGAGAAGAGGAATAATCGACTGCGCGCCTATATCCTGGATGCGGCCGGTGGAGGCAATGTACGTCTCGGGCGGCTTCAGAAAAGATCGGGCGATCTTCTCCGCGGTATCCGTTCCGAACTGGCGGTCCCACTTTTCAACCAGCCATTCCGGAACGGATAATTCCGTGGCACGATCGGGCCAGGCGATGGGCTTGCGGTCCACTTTGCGTAGAACGGCGTTCACCAGTCCGGCGGCGGATCGCCTGGGGCCGCGCTTCACCAGCTCGACGCTTTCGCCGACGGCGGCGTGCGCCGGAACGCGATCGAGATGCCGGAGTTGATAGATGCCCATGCGCAATGCAATGCGAACTTCCGGATCCAGCGGGCCGGCGGCGAAGAGGCCGATGATGTGATCGATCTGGGTCTGATAGCGGAGGCATCCGAACACAATCTCGCTTGCCAGCCCGGCATCGCGCGAGTCCAGGGCAGCGGTTTGCTTTAGAAGGGCGTCGGATGCATAGGCGCCTTCCAGCACTCGGCGAAGGACGTTGAAGGCAATCTGGCGCGCGGGGGAGAGCAAGTTCTATTTTAGGGACTGGGAGCTGGGAACTGGGGGCTGGGGCCAGCGTCTTATTCTAGTAATCATGCTGCAAGGCGCCGACCGGTTCTGTGATGGATGTGGCCAAAGGCTGCCGCCGCAGTCCAAACTATCGCAGCAGAAAATGTCGAAGGAGGAGGCCGCCGGTTTAGGTGTCACGGCCTTGGATGAAAACCCGGACGGAACCGTGACCGTGGATCTGTGCCTGAATTGTCGCGTGCAGCGAGCGAACCGGTTAAAGCACGGGTACTGAGGCGAGGCTGGGTTTCCCCAGCCTCCAGCGCCAAGTCCCGAGTCCCGAGCCCCTACTTCTCTCCGTTCCCGCTCGTACCCCACGTTGCCGCGGTACCCCACGTTGCCGCCGTACCCCACGTCGCCGCGGTACCCCACGTTGCCGCCGTGCCCCACGTCGCCGCAGTACCCCATGTGGCCGCCGTTCCCCAGGTGGCTGCACTACCGGACAGGCCCGGTTCGAATACGTTTGTGCCCCAGGTTGCCGCATCGCCCCAGATCACTGTATTGCCCCACAACGTTGCCGGATCCGACACCAGATAAGCCTGGTGGTGGACCGCATCGTAACGGGCGTGGGGAGACCGCGCACTTGCTGTTGCGATATCGTGATTGGCCAGCGCCGCCGCAATGTCCAGATATCCCGCGCCGATCGTATAGATATCGTATTGACTGGTGTAGCTCACTCCCGTCGACGGCTCGTACGCCGTGCTGGTTGCGGGGAACGATTTGAAGGCGGTCTTCATCAGGCGCGCCTTGATTGTGTCCGGCGACAAGCTCGGATCATGTTGGATAAGATCCGCGACCGCGCCGCTCACTACCGGGGTGGCCATGCTGGTGCCGCTCAGCCGCAGATACGCGTTGCTCACAACGTTTGCCGGAAATTCGGCGGCCAGCGTCGAGCCTGGAGCAAGCAGCGAAACCACCAGATTGCCTGGCGCCACCAGGTCCGGCTTCACGGTCAGATCATAGACCGTCGGCCCTTTGGAACTGTAGCTCGCCACCAGGTCATCGGTGCGCGAATAAGTAGCCAAGGTCTTCATCGCACCCACCGTAATTGCGGCGGGCGTGTTGCCCGGGGAAAGAACCGTCGCGTAGCCATTCCGTCCTAAATTCCCGGCCGCAACCACCACCACAATTCCGTTTCTCCAGGCCGCGTTGACGGCCTGACATAGAGGATCGAAAGTCGACGATTCGTAAATCGGGCGCCCCAGAGACAGATTGATCACCCGAATGTTGTACCTGTTCTTTAGCTGAATAGCACGATCGATCGCCAGGATTACCGCGATGTCGCTGCTGACGCCTTTGCTGTCCAGAACGCGCAGGTCCACCAGATTGGCGTTCGGCGCAATTCCGCGCCACGGATGCGTCGCCCCGGTGGACGACTTGCCGTTGCCCGCGACAATGCCGGCTACATGCGTGCCGTGCCCGAAATCGTCGAGATTCGTCTTGGGCACGAAGCTTTCGTGATAAACCACGCGCGAACCCCAGCCGTTACCCTTGGCCAGATCGGGATGTTCGTAAATTCCGCTGTCGATGATCGCCACCCCGATTCCGCTTCCGTCCAAACCATACTGCTGCGCGGTGGAGGCATTCACGGCGGCGGCGCTGTAGTCTAAACTCGCGGCCACTACCCGGTCCGGAGTGATGTATGCAACGTTCAACAAGTCGGAAACCAGCAACGCGACGGCATTGGGAAGCTGCACCGAAACCGCGGGAAGGGAAGAGTACTGATTCGTAATCTTTCCACCGAGCGCCGTAATTTGAAGCACGTCCAGCAGCCCCGGCGTATTCCTGAATTGAATGACTACGTGGGTCGTGCCGAGCGGGTTGGAAAGCAGGCCCAACAGGTCGCTAGAGAGTTTAGAAACATCCGCGAACGCCGGCACAGCCAGGAACAGCAGCGCAGCGCGTAGAACGAATTTCTTGAAAGCCGATTGCATCAATGGTCTCCGAATCGTTTGTAATTTGCTAAGCGATCATGTATGCAAATTCGAGACCAGAGCTAACTCTAAGAAATGCCGTGAGGTACTCCCCCAAAAGGCACAAGACAATCTGTCGCCGCCATGACATGGTGTCACTGGTACCCGGCTGGGGGACGGCCCATCGAGGACCAAGAACGCCGCCTGTTGAAAATGTTTGATCTTCGTGATATGTCTGTATAAGCTCGGAGGTTATTCCCATGGCAAGCACGGTATGGAAGGGCCACCTCACTTTTGGTCTGGTGTCATTCCCGGTGAAGTTATACACCGCCGCCCGCGCGGAGGGCATCAGCTTCAACCAACTCCACAAAACCGATAATTCGCGCATCAAGCAGGTGATTTTCTGCCAGGCCGAAGACCAGCCCATTCCCCGCAGTGAAATTGTAAAAGGCTATGAGTACGAGAAGGACCGCTACGTCGTGGTGGAAGACGAAGAGATCAAGAGAATGGCGCCTTCCACCGCCAAGGTGATGGAGATTCTGGAATTCGTGAAGTCGGCCGAAGTGGATCCTTTGTATTTTGAAAGCTCCTTCTACATGGCGCCGGACACCGCGGGCGAGAAGCCTTACGCGCTGCTCTTCGACACGCTGAAAAAAACCGGCTACGTCGGCGTGGCCAAGATCGCGATGCACAATCGCGAGCACATCGTGATCTTCCGTCCGGGCGACCACGGCATCCTGATGCACACCATGTACTTCACGCACGAAGTTCGCAAAGTGGAAGAGTTTCGCACCGACCTCAGCCTGGTGAGGGAACAGGAAGTGAAGCTGGCGCAGATGCTGGTGGAGTCGCTGGCGGCATCGTTTGAACCCGCGAAGTATAAGGACACGTATCGGGACAATTTGCAGGCGCTGATCGACGCCAAGATCAACGGCCAGGAAGTGGTGACGCCGCCCGCCGCCGAGCCCACCAAGGTAGTGGACATCATGGAGGCCCTGAAGAAGAGCCTGGCGATTGCTAAGAAGCCCATGGCGTCGGAGGCTGGTTTGGAAGTGGAAGCGCCGAAGCAGAAGGCCGGCGGTAAGAAGCAGAAAACGGCGCGCGGTTAGCCGGTATTAGGCCGAATGTCAATGGGCTAAGCTGGCGGCGGACTTGAACCGCCCAGCAACCCTCGGCGCAACCTAAACACTTCCGCGTCAGCGGCGGGTAACCGCGACACCCAGCCAATCTCATGTACGACTTGGGAGTTGCACGCCGGGTGGACAGGCAGTGAGAAGCTTTGGCGAAACCCAAACAACATCATTGAACCGTTCCTTCCTGGTGCCTACTTGGCTCGTTTCGCCTACCGCGATACAGCAGCTCGGGTTGTAACTCGAGGCGGCCAAAGGCCACGGAATTCGTTGCCACAAGACGACCAGGACGCGCGTCTATAATACATATGAAGAAGCTCGCGCTTCGGGTGAACTTGGCGGTTCTGTTCGCGGGCGCGGTCTGCGCGCAGATCCAGGTTCCCGAAACTTCGGCTGGGCGGCTGTTTGCGGCGTGGCTCAACGCCATCAACAGCGGGGACCGGGCTACGATGCAGCAGTTTATTGAAAAGAGCATGAATTGGAGCAACGTCGAGGAGGGTCTGGCGACCCGGAACCAAACCGGTGGATTCGACCTGAAAAAAGTGGAAGAGTCCAGCGATACGCGCATCGTCGTGCTGGCCCAGGAGCGCGGCCCCGGCCGGCAGTTCGCCCGGATCACAACAACCGTGGAAGCAGCGGAGCCAGACAAGATCGCCGGCATGCGAGTGCAACCCGCGCAGCCGCCTTCTGACCTCACGCCTCCCAAAATGGCGGCCGCCGAGGCCGAGGCCGCCCGCAAGGGCATCCCGTACCGCCAGTTCTCGGGCTGGGTCGAAGCCTTAAACACGGGAGATCGGGCGCACATGCGCCAGTTCCTGGAGACCAATTTTCCGGGACGCGATCTGGATAGGGACATGATGTTCCGCGGGCTAAGCGGCGGCCTGGAGCTCCGCGCATTGGAACAGGCCACGGCAACGACACTCACGGGACTGGTGCAAGAGCGCGATTCCGACCAGTTTGCGCGGTTCACGATCGTGATAGAGGCCGACGAGCCACACCGGATCGCGCGGCTCGGTCTTGGCGCGATTCCGCGTCCCGCCGAATTCCCCGTGCCCCGCATGAGCGAGGCCGAGGTCCTCACTGCGTTGGGCGCCCACATCGAAAAGGACGCCGCGGCCGATCGGTTCGCGGGAGCCGTTCTCGTGGCCAAGAGCGGTAAGGTGCTGTTCAGGAGAGCCTACGGCTTGGCGGATCGCAAAAAGAAAGTGGCGAACAAGCTCGATACGCGGTTTCGCATCGGTTCGATGAACAAGATGTTCACCGCGACGTCCGTTCTTCAACTCGTTCAGGCCGGAAAGATCAAGCTCACAGACCCGCTGGGCAAGTACATCACGGACTATCCGAATCAGGACGTGGCTACCCAGGTGACTATCCATCATCTGTTGACCCACACAGGCGGCACTGGAGATATTTTTGGCCCCGAATACGATGCCCGCCGCTTGGAACTGCGGACGCTCAACGACTACGTCGCCCTGTATGGCAAGCGGGCCCCTGCATTCGAACCCGGCAGCCGTTGGGCTTACAGCAACTACGGCATGCTGCTGCTTGGCGTGGTAGTCGAGAGAGTAAGTGGGCAGAGGTACTACGACTATGTGGCGGCGCACATCTATAAGCCCGCGGGAATGACTCGTAGCGGCTCGGAGCCGGAGTGCGAAGCCGTGCCGGACCGTGCGATTGGCTATATGCGGCCGCAAGGCGGAGGCGACTGGACTCCGAACACGGACACGTTGCCGTATCGCGGGACTTCGGCCGGCGGTGGGTACTCGACCGTGCGTGACCTGATGAAATTCGCGGACGCTCTGATGCGCCACAGGCTGCTGAACACCCGGTACACGAAATTGCTGATCACCGCGAAGGTGGACTCCGGAGGAGGCCGCAAGTACGCCTACGGTTTCGAAGATGGGCGCAAAGACGGCATTGGAGCCGTGGGTCACGGCGGGGGAGCCCCGGGCATGAACGGCGATTTGAGAATCTATCCGCAGTCGGGCTACGTGGTGGCAGTGCTGTCCAACCTAGACCCTCCCGCGGCTCAAAAGGTTTCAGCATTCCTCGATTTGCGGCTACGGAAATAGGCGCGTCTGCGCTCTGGCACTGACCGGAACGGCAATGGCGGGCGCCGCGCGGCCGTTCTCTCTATTTCCTATTGCGCCAATGCCACGGTCAGGTGCGCCGATCGAGCGGACTCGGAAAACAATCCATGTAGCCTCGAAGCCGCTAGCGACAAGTTGCGTTCATCGCGTCACCCATCGAAGCGATCTCCACGGTTGACAACGCGACCGGCGCCAAATACTACCCGCGTACGAGAATGAGATCATGACGCGCGTGAGAATAGACAAGTGGCTCTGGGCCGCCCGATTCTTCAAGACGCGCTCGCTGGCCGCGCGGGCATGTGAGCTCGGCCGGATTGAATCTAACGGACAACCGGCCAAGGCTTCGCGCGAGGTCCAAGCCGGCGACCTGTTACAGGTGAAAAACGATAGCGGCGACTTTCAAGTGGAGGTCCTGCTCGTCAGTGAGATGCGCGGCCCCGCGCCGGTTGCGCGAACGCTCTACCGTGAGACAGAGGCGAGCCGGGAGCTGCGGGTAAAGTTGGCGGAAGAGCGTAAAGCGACGCCGCACTTCGAATCGATGAGGACCGGCAAACCATCGAAACACGACCGCCGTGTACTCGCCCGGCTTCGGGGGCGAACGTGACCGGCTACTCTCCGGCCGTGGTGGACGACAGCACCACGCTGAGCGAAATCACGGCGGCCGTAGAGCGCCGAGTGCGTTGGAAAGGGCAGCCGGTACGCGCACTGCACCCGTTCGACCCGGACGGCCACGCCTTATTTGCAAGCCGTGAAGTCGTAGAGCGGAGCAAAGAAATCGGGGTCAGAGAGGTCGCGCGTAAACTTCTATGAATTGCCCGCGCTGCGTCCAGCGTTTCACCGGCACTAGACCGAAGTGCCGGCGAACTTCATCCGCATTCATCTGGCGCTCGTATTGGTAGAAGTGGCGCAGAAACGTCTCCACCTCCGGCCATTGCAGCACACCCCAAGCGGGCTCCCAAGTGCGCGAGTAAAGCACCAGCACCTCCACGCCTTTCGGGTCGATAGCGTTGAGCGTGGAGTAACGCAGGTCGGAGGTCTCGGCCGCGGACAGTTTGTGCTGCACGTATCCAAAGCGGGGGTCGCGGAGCGCCGCGGTGAGCGGCCATGCGGTGTAGATGGTCTTAGCGGCGTAGCTGCTTTCCAGAACCTCGGCGGCGTTGTGATGCAGCTCGACGAAATCGACCATCGCGAGATTATTTTCGAGCGGAAACGGATACGGAGGATTGACGAATACGCCAATCAGCAGACCGGCCGATACTGCTATCAGACCGGTATTGCGCCACAATGGACGCAGCACGGACCAGGCGGCCGCCATCGCAATGTAAACCAGCGGCAGCACGGGAAGAAGATAACGCTCCAGCTCAGCGCCGCCCAACAGACTCACCAACAGCACATGTCCGCCGATGAACAGCCACGTGATGCGCCACTCGCGATTCGCATATAAGCGGGACTTCTTCCATGCATACAAGATGGCGATCGATCCGGCCCAGCGGAAATCGGCGATGAACAGGTAGTAGATGCGCCGGATCAGGCATATGGCGGCTCGAACCGGATGCAGGGCGTAAGCCAGGTTGTAGTGCGTGTAACCGGCGTCGCCGAAGAGATGGCCGGTGCCGCGCCACAGAAAGAAGAACCACACGGCCAGGACAGCGAATGGCGCAAGATAATACGCGGCGTACTTGGCGCGCGGCCGATCGACGGCCAACGCGGCCAGGAAAACGATGGGAAGAAGAACGCCGGTTTCCTTGGCGAGAACCAGGGCAACGCACATCAGCGCCGCGGATCGATGATGGTCCTGCAGAAAAAGCAGCAGCGCCAGCAAGGTGAACAGCATTGCCGGCATATCCAGTTGCGCCATCATGGACTGCATGTAGAACAGAGGATCGAGCAGCAACAGCAGCAGAGGCGCGAACGCGGGAGCGCCGCTGAGTCCGCGGCACAAATGAATCGCCAGCAGAAACGTCGCGAGAGCGGTCAGGCTGGCCAGCAGCAACATCGCCGAGCGAGCGGCCACGATGGAATACCCGAAAATCTTCCAGACCGCCGCGAGGTACGCCATCACGCCGGGCGGATGTGAATTCGGCACGGTGGAATGCGGAATCCAGGCGCCATCGTGATAGATGTCCAGCGCGGCAGGAACAAATTGTCCCAACTCGTCCCAGAAATATGGCAGGTCAAAGTAGGGGGCGTGGGTGAGAAAGACAACCAGAGCGAACGATACGAAGAAAAATAGATACGTATCCGGTCGAACGCCGTGCCGGAACCGCGGCATTACTGAATTGCGCCAGAGGGGCCGTGAGGTTCCAGTTTGATTTCGCCGAAGGTGGCCTCGTACTGCGAAATGTTCTGCGTGAGGATATTCAATAACGCCTTGGCTTGTTGCGGGCTCAGGTAAATGCCCTGGAAATTGTGGATCACCACGTTTTCAGGCGCAGTTTGATTGACGGTGCCGAACATGAGGAAGAAATCCCACAGGTTCACGCGGATCTGCACACTATTGGCGTAGTGCTCCCGATAATCCGGGGTGTTGGTCAACTGAAATTTTGGCTGTCCTTGTTGAGGCGTCATAGACACCAACTATAGTGACACACCGGATAGAATGGACACTGCTGCGAGCGGTCTCTACGTCGCCACCGCGATCGCGGAAGCCAGCGAATTCGATTGTGGAGATCCTCGTCCCGCCAAGTCAGCCACACCAGCAACAGCCCCTCGATCACCGCACTGATCGATC
>CATPCJ010000452.1 GCA_955652915.1 uncultured Bryobacteraceae bacterium | reverse complement strand
CGAGCGCGGTTTCCTGCTGCTGCGAAAGGGCGAAGAACTGGAAGTATCGGTGGCGCGCGACCGCCGTGGCGCCCCACTGGGAACGGCGGACCTGGGCGTGCCGAGATCGCTGATCAATCGCGCGCTCAAGACCCGCCGCGATATGCTCTCGATGACCTTCGATCCGCTGGGGGCGGAGGGTTTCCGGCCGGAGATGTCGGTGGCCGATCTGGAGTTGCGCAGCGTGGTTTGCGTGCCGCTGGTGCATGTCCGCAC
Organism: uncultured Bryobacteraceae bacterium; assembly: GCA_955652915.1. Classification (GTDB taxonomy): domain Bacteria; phylum Acidobacteriota; class Terriglobia; order Bryobacterales; family Bryobacteraceae; genus Palsa-89. Next base: position 10,839 of record CATPCJ010000452.1, on the reverse strand, counting down.
CGGGTCGTTGCAGGATACCGTGATGACATCCGTTAACGATACGGTTGGCGTTCTGTACATGGACTCGCGAGGAAGCGCGGCCGATCTCTCCGCGGGCAATCGCGAAATTCTGCAGACCCTGGCGCTGGAAGCGTCCACGATTCTGGAGAACGCGCGGCTACTGGTCGAAGAGCGCGAGAAGAAACGCATGGAGGACGAGCTGGACGTGGCTCGCACCATCCAGCAGGATTTATTGCCCAGCGGGCTGCCGTCGTCGGGATGGTTTCGCGCGGCCGGTTCGAGTATCGCTTCGAAGCAGGTGGGCGGCGATTATTTCGATGTGCGCGCCATCGGTTCCGACGCGTTCGCGTGCGTGATCGCCGACGTGTCCGGCAAAGGCGTGAGCGCGGCATTGCTGGCGGCATTGCTCCAGGGCGCTTTCCTGTTTGCGTCGGAAGGTCCGGTGCAGATAGAAGACGTAATGTCACGCGTGAACCGTTTTCTGGCGGAGCGAGCCAAGGGCGAGAAGTATGCCACGGTGTTTTACTGCACGCTGGACAGGAGCGGCGTGCTGCGCTGGTCGAATGCCGGACATCCCAAGCCGATTCTGTTGCGCGGCGGGTCGGAATTTGCTTTGCTCGAAAGCACCGGATTGCCGCTGGGACTGCTGGATGTCGCGCAGTATGAAACCAAAACTTTGCAACTCCAGCCTGGGGACAAGATTCTGATGTTCAGCGACGGGCTGACGGAAGCGGAGAGCGCGGACGGGGAATTTTTCGATAAGATTCGATTCCAGACGACGTTGCTCGCTCATGCCACGCTTGACTGCAAGGAGCTGCACGCAAAGTTGGTGGAGGCGGTGGAGGATTTTAGCGAGCACGCCGAGCTGAGCGACGATATTACGATGCTGGTGCTGGAGTTCGCCGGGGGCTAGGGGCTGGGGATTGGGCACTGGGTCCGCGGCCGTCTTCGGGCTGCTAACGCGAACAGGGTGCCGGCTGCGGCGGCGACACCCAAGACTAAGGCGATTCCTGGTAGGGCGTCGGGTGGTTTCGGCGGTAGGCTTACGATTCCACGGCCGTCCATTCGAGCCGGCTCTTTCACGTAGCGGCCAGTTGCCGGAATCGGCAAATACGTGGCGAGTTCGGCCAGCTCAAGCACCGCTTTGTCACCCCTTACCGGCAGGCCGTGACCGCTGCAAATCATAAGGGGCTGGAGTCCGGCAAGCAGGCGGATCGATTCACACGCCTGAATCCAGTCCGGAGTAGACGGAGCCGGCGGACCCCAAACGTGGCGATGCGTGGTGATCGTGGCGAAGAAGGAATCGAGGTTGACGGTCGTGAGCGCGTCACCAGCCAGAAGAATTCCATCTTCGCGGCGGAAGAATGACACATGACCGGGTGAATGCCCCGGCGTGTGATGCCACTGCCAGCCATCCAATCCGAGAGTGTCGAGTGGAGGACCCAGCTCCCGCACGCGATCGCTCAGATTGCACGCCTTCAGCGCCACGAAGCGGCCCATCATCGCCAGAAAGCCACCCACTGTCGGATCCAGCGGCGGGTATTGCGATTGCCCGGTCAAGTACGGCATTTCGAGCAGGTGAGCATAAATGGGAACGTTCCAATAATCCGCCAACTCGGCCGCGCTACCGGCGTGGTCCATGTGCCCGTGAGTAAGTAGAATGGCTGCGGGCGGTGCGCCAGAACCATAAAACGATTCCGCGGCCGCGCGAATTTTGGGCGCATTGCCCGCCATTCCCGTATCCACCAGGAACCATCGCTTGCCCGTTTTGCCGATGAAGTAAACGTTTGAAATGCCCAGGCGAAGACAGGTGACGCCACTCGCGATTTGCTTCAGGGACACGAATATATTTTAGGCCACCTGCCGGCGCGGATGCACGGTCAGGCAAATTGATGATTTGGCCTAGACTTGAACATGTCTTAAACCCGGTTGGATGAGCCACATGCTGCATCGCTGGAAGCTACCGCGGCGCGGCGGACCCTACCTACGAGACCAACGTTGAAATCGGAAGCGATTGAAATTGATGGTTTCGATACCAAGCCTCATGAGGCCCACAGAAAGGTTCAGGTCATCAGTGAGAACTATACAGAGGCAGAGGGATTTATTGTCCGCCTCGTGTACTTGTGCGTTGACAATCCTGAACGCAGCATCAAGCGCGTTGGCGAACGGGTCATCGAAGGTGGCCACCACCACCATGTACCGGATGAAGACGTCCGGCGGCGATCTGTTCGCATCCTCCAGAACTTACCCGCGGTTGTGTTCCGCGCGCATCAGGCATTCGGGTATGAGAACTCAGGCGGTGAACCGCGGCAGGTATTGGGGCTCAAGCCGGGGTCATCGTGTGGCGCACCGATAGTGAAACCGGCTGGCTGGGTAAGGCGGGTAGTGGGGTCATAGCGAGGAGATGACTCAAAGGATACGGTCTTGGGGAACGGGGAACTCAGGCCCCGAACATCTCGTCGTAGATTTTCTTCTGGGCCTCATAAAGTTTCTTAGCAAGCGAATCGTTCGCGAGTTCTCCAGGGGGTGGTTCAGGCTGCCGAGGCATCACAGAAGAAGGGGCCTTAAGCTGTCCATATTGCAGATCATGCCATGCCGCTTGTAGGCGCAGATAGTAGGCCACGAACTTGACTTGAAGCCATGGAATAGTAATCGCAGTATGCCAATCAACCTCAGGTGCCCCGGTATGTTGCTCTAGTTGCCCGAAGATGACCTTGAGATCCCAAACGCTCGGCTCAAAGTTAAAATTATTAGCGTATGCCGTCCCGAATTTGCTCTGCTGGTCTACATGGGAAGTCAGTGCCCTAGTAAGCACGGCCATGAACGCGGCAGCTTGTTCGGGTGTTGGTTCGGTCACTTTGGTCTTTTCTAGTTCGTCCATCTATGTGTACCCATCCTAAGCAAGTTTTCGGCTTTCACGCTCCCGAGAGAGAGCCTCTATCTCTTTGCGCTTGATTTCGATTGAGACTACTTTATCCGGTGCTCCACCTAACTGTTGGCCGGTGTTCAAAGCAATTTCGGGAACTTGTTCCTGCGGTGCCAATCCAGTTGATCCCTGTTGGGCATATTGCCTGACGGCTTCAACAGCATCGCTCCCCATCCGTGCACCAATATCCCGAATGTGTTCATAGCCCGTTCCCAGAGCGTTTAATGAGACCGATTCCGTCAATTCCGGATCGGACTCCCGTGGAACTCGCTGGAGAGCTTCCCTTGAGAACGCGTCAACATCGTGAATCAATGAACCGTAAGTTTCAAAAGAGACTTTCAGCCGCACGCGGAATGCCCGTGCCAGTTTCTTGAGTGTACTGATGTTCCAAGCGGAATAGTTGACGTTTTCTATGCGGGAGATTGCTGTCTGTGTCGTGCCGATCTCCTTGGCGAGGTCGGCTTGCGTCCACTCGTTCTGCTCGCGAAGCACTTTTATCTGTGTAGCGACGTAGGCATCCTGAAATGATTCAGCGTAACCTTCCGAAAACTCTGGCAGCCTCAGATCTTGATGCAGAGACTCACTTATAGCGCCCATTTAGTCTCCGGCGATTGTGCGGATCGGCGATTACTTCCTGCCTTCGTGCTTCGGCGTCCATCGCATCCACGTCCAATACACCGCCCTTTTCGATGGCTCCAATCAGCATTGTGAATTCCCCGTCCATGTCCACTGGCCCACGACACAGCATTGGCCGAAGCATTCTCTGGCCGTGAACAATTAGTTTGTAGATATGCGATTGGCTTTTTGGTTCTCTTTTGGATTTGATCGGACCAGCTAGAAGACCAGGCGGTAGATCCATGCCGTGCATTGCAAGCATGTCCATCTTTTGCAACAGTTGGCCGCGATCTCGGACCGGGATGTCGTTCTCGCGCAACCATCTTCCGATTGCGCTCTCGTCGCCCTCCAAGTATTCGTAGATCCGCCACATTGACATGATATCGCAAAAATGCTATTTTAGCAATTGGCTCGATATAGCAATTATGCTATACTGTCTACGTGGTTGCAAATAAAGCAAAAGGCCAGTCAGGGACGGTCGCTAAACCGGAACTGCTGGCCTTTGCCTATTCCTACGGGCCGGTACCTCAGCGCATAGAGGAGCCGATTACTAATCGGCTTGTCCTGGGTTGGAATCCCAGCCGGTCCGCCACGTTAAACAGCCCCGTTCGTAGCGCTAACTACTCGCGGGGCCTGGCCTCGGGCAAGCCCAAAGCAGGATTGTTGAGATCCACTGCCATTTTGGACCTTTCGCCCGAAGAAAGCAAGGCTCAAAATGACGTGCCATTCGTGCAAAATCGAAACAGTAAAAGCTGGTCGCGGACGGAACGACGTTCAGCGCTGGAAATGCCAGCAATGCGGGAAACGGTTTAGCGAACCACGGCAACGGCTGTTCGGTTCTGATTAACCGTTTACCTGACGAAAAGATCACCATGATCCTGCATTGCTTGGTTGAGGGGAATTCGGTGCGCGGTACTGCCCGTCTGTGCGATGTCGAGAAGCGAACGGTTCTCAATCTTTTGGCGCGTGCCGGTGAGAACTGTGAGCGACTGTTCGCGGAAAAAGTGCGGAACGTGAAAATTTCCCAATTACAGGCCGACGAAATTTGGACGTTCGTGCAAAAAAAGGAGGGCCACAAGGGGCCAGAGGAAGCCCACGCGAAAGAGATTGGCGATGCCTACACTTTCATCGGCCTGGATCGTTCGAGCAAACTGGTGGTAGCGTGGCACCTTGGGAAACGAGATCAGGCAAGCACGGACGATTTCATTTCTAAAGTTCGATGGGCCACGGCCAATGAACGATTCGATATGTGCTCGGACGGCTTCAGTCCCTACATTTACGCCATTGACGCTGGCCTGCATGATCGTGCCGACTACAGTCAGGTCGTAAAGTCCTACAGCAAACAGGAGGAAGGTCGCGAGCGTTATAGTCCAGGCTCTTTCGTTTCGGTTGAGAAGAAGGAAATCTTCGGCGCTCCCAACCTGAGTCGAGCGAGTACATCGCATGTCGAGCGCAAGAATGGCACGCTGCGTCAGTGGTGCAAACGACTCACGCGGCTCACCTACGCCTTCTCGAAAAAGTGGGACAATTTGAAATCGGCGCTAGCATTGCATTTCGCACACTATAATTTTTGCCGCATTCACGGCTCTCTACGGATCACGCCAGCGATGGCGGCAGGAATCACGGATCACGTGTGGACGATCCAGGAGTTGATTGCGGCATGAACCCACGAAGGGGTTTCCTTCGCCTGTATGCCGTAGCTGTAGTGTGCTGGCTCGCTGCGTTCGTGGTTATTGCATTCAACAACACATCGGGTTCATTGGAACTAATTATTGCAGTGGCTGTTGGCGTACCAGTCGCTATCTACGTTTTGCTGTTTGTCGTGGCTCCTTGGATTTGGCGCGGGTTTAAGTCTGGTAAGTGACTCATCTCCCCGCTATGACCCCACTACCGTAAGGCGGGAGCGTAATGATTCCGGAGCAGTTGTGCTAGACTATTGAAGTCAGCGCATTACCGTAGTCCAACCCAGGAAAATTTGAAATGCCGAAGCTGAAGACACATAAGGGTGCGTCCAAACGGTTCAAAAAAACCGGGACGGGCAAAGTTGTTCGGGGCCATGCGTTTTCCCGCCACATCTTGACCTCCAAGTCGCGCTCGCGGAAACGCAAGTTGAAACACGACGTAGTGGCCGATTCCACGGATCAGGCGAAACTACGGCGAATGATCCCGTACTAACTGGATCGCCCGAGCGAATCGGCGCAGCACGTGCCATTATCGCCGGATCAATAATCATCAAGGAGTTGAAACGTGCCCAGAGTAAAAAGAGGTATCAAGCGGAGAGCCTACCGCAAAAAGACGCTCGCGCGCGCGTCGGGATTTTTTCTCACCAAGAGCAAGCTCAACCGCGCCGCGCAAGAGGCCGTCGAAAAGGCTCAGAAATACGCGTACGTCGGACGCCGGCGGAAAAAGCGCGATTTCCGTTCGCTGTGGATCATCCGCATCGGCGCCGGTTGCCGTCCCGCCGGACTTTCCTACAGCAAGTTCATCAGCGGCCTGAAAAAGGCCGGCATCGAGTTGAACCGCAAGATACTCGCGGATCTGGCCGCCAACGACGCAACGGCTTTCACCGCGCTGGTGGAACAGGCCAAGGCTGCTCACGCACAACCGTAACGCCATGAGTCCTTCGCAGCAAGAACTGGACGCGCTGGCCAGCCTGGAGGAGCGTATCACCAAGGCGGTCGAGTTGGTGACAACGCTACGCGCCGAACGCGACGCGGCCATTCAGGAACTGGAGGAACTTCGCTCCGAGCGCAAGCAGGTCCGCACCCGGATTGAAAAACTCCTGGGCCAAATGGATTTGCTTAACGGCACCTAGAGATGGCAAGCTAGAGCAATGCCCAACACGGAACCAGTCCGTGTCACCATCTTCAACCAAAGCTATTCACTGGTGGCGAGCGAGGAACCAGGGCGCATCGAAGAGTTGGCCCAGCGGATAGACGAGCTCATGTCGTCCATCGCCGCCCGCGCCGGCAACGTGGACCAAACCCGCATCGCCGTCCTGGCCTGCCTGCATCTGGCGGATCAACTGGAATCAGCCGAACACCAACTAGCCGAATTGAAGAACAAGGTAGAAGACAAGGCCCGCGAGTTCAGCGTCCTGCTGGACGGCGCGATCAATCAGGACGGCTAATCCGCGTGGGGCAGCCAGGGCCCACGGTTGATTTAAAGCAGACTGTATTTCGGAACCTAAAAAATCCGCTCCTGCTTCTTCAGCGTCCCGAATGTCCCCACGTTCGACACCGCGAACGCTACCCGGTATTGCGATTCATCGCGCGTCCCGATGTTGAACCGGCGGTATTGAAAACTGACGCCGCAGCAATCGGTGTTGTACGACACCTGGGTCGTCGCGAATTCAAGAATGCCGCGCTTGTAATCGTAGTAGGCGCTGAAGGCCGCGTTCCAGCCTCTTTTGTTTTCATTGCCTACTCCAAACAGCCCGCGGAATTGATTCGACGACGGCGAGAGCACCGGGTCGCTGTGAACCTGATTGTGCCCCAGCGAGATGAAGTATTTTGAAAAGCGCATGTCGGCCGAAATTCCGCTATTGGAGATGTTGGCGTGCAACGGATCGTAATCCGTTCTCCACTCCAGGTTCACCCGGTTTTGATAACGCAGCACGGATACGATCGGAGAGTAGTTGCGAGGGCCATTCAGAAAAGCAAAGCCCGTCAGCTCCGCGGCGCTCTCCACCACGTTGCGCTGGCCGGCAATCACCGCGCCGCCAAAGGTTGGATCGAAGTAACGGCTCTGCGATACTTCCCAGCTCAGTACTTCGTTCACCGCGCCCCCCGAGTTCTTGACGAACAGCCGATTGCCCACGGAAACGCGAAGCTCATTCCGGTCCGATAGCAAATCGTTTTCGTCGAAGCGGATGATGCGGCTGAAGTCCCGTGCTCCGTCCACGAAAACATATTCCGCGCGAGCTTCTATCACATGCTTGACCTTTTCACCGCCCAGCCACTTCGGCGAATTATAAATGCGCGCCAGCGACGGCGGCACCAGTTCGATCCGAAATTCGCGCGCGCTCCTCAAAACGTCCTCGCCGCTCAGAAGCGTGTCGCGTATACTCGATCCATAGCTGGTCTCGCGGACCGCGAAGCTCGGCATCAGGCTGAAACCCGCGAAGTGAAAAGCTGTAGTCACCCGCGGGTTCACGTCGATCCGATCCACGAATTTTCGCGTCTGAAAATCGGGCTGCGTGCGATCCAGGAACCCGGCGCTGCTCTCGAGCGAAAACCAGACCGGAACCGGGCCGCCGACCACTTGCCGTTCCCGGCTCACAAACTCCACTTCGGGCAGTTTCCGGATCAGCACCTTGTCGTCCGGGGCCACGCTCTGAAACTCCTCGCCCCGCTCGACGACAACATTGAAGCCGAAGGTCGACCAGTGTTTCGTCACGAATCCCACCGAATGCGATTCCGAGAAGATCGCCTCATGGAACGATTCGGTGAAGGACTGCCGGAAAAGAAATGAACTGAGATAGTTAACCTGTCCGCGCGCTTCCCAGCCATGGCCCAGATCCGAGCGGCCATTGAACGAAAACAGCACGCCGCCCTGCTTCTGGACCGTATCGGCGATGGTGACGCCCCGGTCGTTCACACCGTAGAGGTTGAAACTGAAGTCGGTGCCGGGCTTCACTTTGCCGCGAAAGTCGAAGGTGTGCGCGAAGCCGCGCGAGCTGAAATACTGGCTTTCGTACAGCATATCGTAGCTGCGATTGATGGCCCAATAATATCCGATTCCAAGAATCGCCCCGTACCGTGAACTATGGCCGGCGTGCGGCGTCAGGAACCCGCTTTTACGCGGCGTCTTCTTGAGCGATTTGTAAAACGCCGGCGAATAAAACAGCGGAAGCTGACGGATGTGAAACACGGCGTGATAGGCAATCACCCGGTCGTGCGGGATGATGTCGAAGGTGGGCGCGGTCAGCCGCCACCACGGCCTGGGCACTTTACAATCCGTCACGAAGCCGTCGTGCAACACGTAACGGTCTTCTTTACGTTCGGCCCACTTCCCTTGGAAATAAAAGGGGTTATTCGTCGTCAGAAGACCTGGCCGGGCAATGATCTTGGCGGGCGAAGTTCCGTTTACGTCGTAGAAGATTCCGGTTTCGGTTCGGATGTTGTACTTGCCGCGATCGCACCGCAGCTTGTCGCCCTCGATGAAATTCTCGAAGTAAACATGGCCTCGGGCTTCGGCCTCGCCGGTGTCTTCGTCGTAGTCGATCTCGTCCGCCAAAAGTTTTCTGTCCGTGGTTTCCAGATGCGCATGCCCGCGCATATGACTGACGGATCCTTCCGTTTCCTGCTTGTCGGCGATGGCCAGAATGTCGTTGGCTCCGGGAGCATCCGGCCGCTGCACACGGAGCCGCTGATTTGGATTCGCGGCGTTCGGAGGAGGCCCGGGCTGACTTACCGGAGGAGGCGGCGGGACGAACGGTGGATTGGTTTGAGGGAACGCGCTGGAGCCCATTAGCAAGGCGATAAGGTAAACACCGTAGTACGGGCGCAAATAAAGTTCGTGACATTTTAGGCCGAATATGTTACGAAGGAAGGTAAGCCTTTTTCGGAGCCGATCTCTGAAAGGGCCCGATGACAATGAAGATGAGGGGCTCAACCAAAAAACGTAGCATGGATTGCCAGCCGCCGCAACCAATCAAGGCGCGGAGAGGCTAGATGGAGCGATCGATGGAGTGCCGATATTGCCAAGCGTCCAACGCCGAGGACGATCATAGATGCCGCCGATGCGGGCGGCGTTTGCGGATGACGCCAATCTACGCGAGTACTTCCGCCGCTGCCCCCGCTCTGCGATACCAGCAGGTGGAACCAGAGCCGGTTTGCGAAGTCCACGCCAGCGCCGGCATGGTAGCCGGGCCCGAGGCTTTGCCCCGGCCGCGAAAGCCGATTGCCTATCAACCGTCCCTCTTTACTTCACGAGAGTTGCCGCGCGTTGTGCCATTCGAGAGCATCGCTCCGGAATTCGTGGAAGCGCCGCCCATCAAGGCGAACCATACTAGTCAACGGCCCCGGCGGCGCAAGATCATCCCGGGACAGCAGAGCTTGGAATTCGCGCCGGTGGCCGGAACCGCTCGATACGCGCGAGCATCGGAAGGAGTCATCTACTGTGACGCGCCGGTGGCCATTCCAGCGCATCGCTCCATCGCGGCCGCATTGGATGCCAGTGTTGTTCTGATCGGTGTAGGTATCTTCGGCGGAGTGTTCACCTTAGCCGGCGGAGAAATAACGTTGAACGCCAAAACAATTCCTGTGTTTCTTGGCGTAATCGCGACTCTGGTGATTTTCTACCGGTTGCTGTGGTGCCTGGGCCGAGGCGACACGCCCGGCATGAAGTGGACCCATCTGCGGCTGGTAAACTTCGACGGCCAAAAGCCGAATCGCAGGCAGCGTTTCTTCCGGCTCTGTTCAGGAGTCCTGAGTCTGCTCGCGGCAGGGCTAGGATTGCTGTGGGCCCTGGTGGACGAAGAGACGCTCACCTGGCACGACCATATTTCGAAGACGTTCCCGACGCCATACTGATATGTGGGCAGGATGCCATCCCGCCGCCGATTCGTAATCGGCCCGGTGTTTTTAGGCTTTCAGTCGATGGGCCAATCACCAATCGGCCCGGCAGGATGCCATCCCGCCCCACACCGTTTCCTACTGTTTCTCGAAAACCATCTTCTGATCCAGCTCGCCTAGCGGACTGATGATGTGCGCGTTCTGAGTCAGGGTCTTGCCGTCATCCGACAACAGCCAGACGCTCTTGATGGCGACATCGTTATCCTGGAATTTCAACTTGGTGTTGACCACCAGATTGTTGCCTTCCCAACCTCCCGTGCTTTTCAGCTCCATGCCGCCGGCATCGTTGGTTGCTTCCTTGCCATCGGTCGTGATCGCAAGGGTGTATTCCTGCTTGCCCTGAGGACCCTCCTGCGAGGTCGAGGATTTCAACGAGGGGTCTTTGTGATCGATCACATCGGTTCGCTTATCCGGCGCCGGCAGAGGACCGAAATCGCTCTTGGAGACATCGAGCTTCCATGTTCCGCTGTAGTTTGGTCTTGCTCCGGCCGCGGCGCTGGCGCTGACACTCGGGGCGGCCGGCTTGGCGGCGGGAATCGTGGCTGTCACCGCGCCGCCTTCCTGCTTCTCGAAAACCAACTTCTGGTCGGCTTCTCCCATCGCCGATGTTTCGCTTTGTCGCTCCGAATCTTTTTCCTTCAACCCCGGAAACCGAATGATCTTGTGGGTCGTGGGCGTTTCCGCATTCGCGTTTTCGATCTGCTCCGGAATCTGCTGCTT
>CATPCJ010000451.1 GCA_955652915.1 uncultured Bryobacteraceae bacterium | reverse complement strand
TTCCGATTCCGGACGACGTGAGGTTCGAAATCCAAGGAACGTTCGGCGTCGTCAACCAAGCGCAGCCGTTCTGCGTGGTTACCGTCTCGGAAGTCCGTCCACCGGTCCCGTCCGGCGAGGCGCTAATGGGGTTGATTCCAAAAGTACAAGTTGGAAGCGCAACGATGTTGGTAACGTCGCTGCCGTTTGCTGTCGCCGATCCGCCGCCTGAAACGCCGACCTGATTCGTTACCTGCGTTGCGGTATTGGCCGTCACGTTCACCGTTACGGTTATGGGCGAATAACTCACCGCGCCGTTCAGCGTATCGCCGCGAGTGCAGGTGTTTGAGGAACAGAGCCATCCAAAGCCTGCCATGCCGGTGAGAGTTAACCCGGCCGGAATCGTTTCCGTGACCGTCACATTGGCGGTGGTTGGGCCGGCGCTGGCGCCATTGCTCACCACGACCGAATACGTCGCGCCGATTTGTCCCACGGTGAAATTCCCGATATGTGTCTTGCCGATGCTCAGCGAGGGCGGAGGTGGAAGTCCAACGAACGGACCCATCACCGGAACCGTGCTGTTGGCGGGCGACGCGATGCCAAACTGGCCCTTGGAGTTGGAGCCCCAGGCCCAAATGGTTCCGTCGTTCTTAAGCGCCAAACTATGCGTGCTGCCCGCCGCTACAGCTAAGCCTCCAGTGAATCCACTCGTTTGCACTGGAACCGGCCGCTGCGTAATGCTGCCGTCCCCGAGCTGGCCGCTGCTATTGAGTCCTGTGGACCAAACCGTTCCGTCGCTCTTCACCGCCAAGCTAAAGCGATCGCCGCCCGCAATGGCAATCACGCTGGTGAGATCGCTCATGCGCACGATCTCGACCCGTTCGGCGGTGCTTCCGTCACCGAGTTCGCCGTTGCCACCGAATCCCCAGCCCCACACAGTTCCGTCACTTTTCAACACCAGAGTATGGAACGGTCCTGACGCAAGGGCGATGACGCCGGTCAAGCCGACGACTTTAACGGGACTGCTTCTCTGCGTTATGGTTCCATCGCCCAGTTGGGCGAACGTGTTATCTCCCCAAGTCCATACCGTGCCGTCGCTTTTCAGAGCGGCACTAAACGCTTCGCCGGCGCCAACGGCAATTACGCCGGTCAACTGAATCACTTGAACCGGAGTGTTTCTTGCGGTGAAGGTGCCGTCGCCCAATTGTCCGCTGCCATTACTTCCCCAAGCCCATACGGTGCCATCATTTTTCGCAGCCAGACTGTGCCTGGAGCCCGCGGCCACCGAGACGATCCCGGTCAAGCCCGGGACTTGAATGGGTGTCGGCTTCGAGACATACGTGCCGTCACCCAGTTGACCGTCGCCACCATAGCCCCAGACCCGCACGGTTCCATCGTTCTTCGTAGCTATGCCGTGGTAATACCCGGCCGAAATTCCTACGATGCCGCTGAGTCCCGCGGCGGCAACCGCGGATGAGCGGTCAGTCGTTGTTCCGTCGCCCAATTGTCCGTAGGTGTTTTGACCGGATGCTACGACGGTGCCGTCGCCCTTCACCGCCACGCTGAAGAACTGAGCGGCGGCGAGACGGCCGGCGAGCGCGCTTTTTCCGGCGCCTTGAAATATCCCGGACGCACAGGCCGAGGAGGCCACTGGTACGAGGCTATTCATGGTAGATCCATTACCGAGTTGACCTTTTGCATTGCTTCCCCAAGCCCACAGGCTTCCATCGGACTTGAGCGCCAAGCTGTAGGAAATTCCGGCCCCGACCGCGACGCCGCCGCTGAAACTGTTTACCTGGGTTGGGGTGTTCTTTTGGACGATGGTTGAGTCTCCCAGTTGTCCGCTGCTGTTCAGGCCCCACGCCCACACGGTGCCGTCGCTCTTGGCGGCCACACTGTGCCGCTCGCCGCTGGCGATGCTGACTACGCCGGTCAGAGTGCCTGCGCGAACAATATTGGGCCGGCTGGTGCCGCTTCCATCACCAAGCTCGCCGTTACCGTTAAACCCCCAGGTCCACACCGTGCCATCTGTCTTCAGCGCCAGGGTGTGAAACGGTCCCGCCGCGATGTTCATCACGCCGGTCAAGCCGGTTACTTGAACGGGACTGCTTCTCTGCGTTTGCGTTCCATCGCCCAGTTGGTTGAAAGTATTATCTCCCCAAGTCCATACCGTGCCGTCGCTCTTCAAAGCGGCGCTAAACGATTCGCCGGCGCTGACGGCAGTTACGCCGGTCAACTGGATCACTTGGACTGGAGTGGATCTTCCGCTGACGGTGCCGTCACCTAGCTGGCCGCTGCTATTAATTCCCCAGGCCCACACCGTGCCGTCATTTTTCACCGCCAGACTGTGCCTGGCGCCCGCCGCCACCGCAATGATTCCGGTTAATCCGGGAATTTGAATTGGCGTGGGTTTATCGAATGCGGAGCCATCCCCAAGCTGGCTGTCGCCGTCGTAGCCCCAGGCCCACACGGTGCCATCGCTCTTCAGCGCGACGGTGTGAAAATAGCCGGTGGCAACGGCGGTGGCGCCGGCCACCATCGTTACCCTTACCGGGCTTTTTCGGTCGACAGCGGTACTATCCCCGAGCATTCCGTAGGTGTTTTCCCCGGCAGCGCATATCGATCCGTCGGTCTGGAGACCTAAGCCATGGTTTTGTGACGCCGTCAGCGGGTTCACCGCGACGGCCGCGGTGGCGGCACCGGCCAGCGTCAGGATGGCAAGTAAAACAATCGATGTAGATCTATTCATGGTCATACCTTTCGAGAAGACAATCGAGTAAGGAAGCACGAAGTGTCGGGCAACACCCTATAAATGGGGTTGGGTTGGAAAAACTTGCAAAAACTTTACTGGGGGCTGGGGACTTGGGCTGGGGCCGCAGCGAACGCGGGGCTGGGGCAGGGGCGTTGGAAATCGGCTCGGCGGGCTTGGGTCAGTCGATCGTTTCGTTGGATGCAGGTCT
>CATPCJ010000450.1 GCA_955652915.1 uncultured Bryobacteraceae bacterium | reverse complement strand
GATGCGGACAACATTGTAGGGAAACAGCGCTTTTCCACCGGCTCGCTGGACTTTCTTTTTCACTTCATCCAGAACGGCGATGCGAATCTCGGCGACCTCCGGCGAATCGCCCATGACCTGTGCCATGGCGCCAAACGGCGCTTCGAAAACCGTCCGCCCCAACCGCTCAATGATCTCCGCGATCCGCATTCGAACCCCTAGTCCTTTTTCCCAAGCAGTCCCAACTCACCGGCGGCATCGACCACTTCGCGAGCTATTGGCGCAGCAGTCGTCCCCCCATATCCGCCATGCTCCACGACTACAGCAAATGCGATGCGATGCGATCCATCGCCATCATACGGCGCAAAGCCCGCGAACCAGGAGTGCGGCATTCCCTCATCTAACTGTGCGGTGCCGGTTTTGCCCGCAACGCTGATCGTCTCACCTTTCATTGCTCGCCGCGCTGTTCCTTCCAGCACCACCGAGCGCATCGCGCGCGCCAGAAACGCCGCGAGACTTGGCTCCAGAATTGGGCGCGGCGGGCTATTGCGCGAGTTGCTGCTGTCCACCACCCACCGTCCTTCCGGCATCGCGCCGCCCGCAGCGATGGTAGCCGCCACACGGGCCATTTTGAAAGGAGTCACCAAAACCGTTCCCTGACCGTAAGACGCAAAAGGCATGGCCGCCCGCAAATCCTCCACTGTGCCAGCGGGAATCTCTAGCGCTTTGGCGGTGTCGCTGAGCGCCTGCGGTCCCACCGAATAAACTCCAAGCTGCGCGAAGTATGCGTTGCACGAAACCACGATCGCCCGTTCCATTGTTAACCGGCCGTGCGCGGAATCGCCCACGTCGTCGCGGATCGGTTTACGGATGCCGGGAATGATCGCGCCCACTCGCCCCCCGGGCAGCCTTTGACAACTGAAACTTTTGTCCGCCAATTTTGGATCGAGCCGCAGCGCAGCCATCGCAGTCACCAGCTTAAACGTCGATCCCGGCGGATATTGCGCATACCGGGCGCGGTCGATCGATTCTGCCTGCGGCTCACTCACCATCGCCAGCACGTCTCCGGTCATAGGATCCATGACGACCACCGCGCCGCTCTCCTTGTGCGCCTTGAACAGATGATCTTCCAAGGCCTTTGTCACGCGCATCTGCAAACGAATATCCAGCGATGTCGAAACGCTTCGGTCACGGGCCATGAGCTTCGCAATGTCTGGATTTCCCGGATGATGGCGATATCGAACCAACGGGGCTAGTTCCGAGTAGTCGGCGAAACCCTGCAATTTTACGCGCGAATCGTGCTCGATGAGCGACGCGTTGGTGGCATGAAAGTTTTCGCCTGTGCGCAAATCGCCGAGGACATGCGCGGTCAGCGATCCAAACGGGTAGTGCCGGTTATCCAGACGCGAGCAGGCGGCATCAATGGACACGCCTAGCTTTTGATAATCCCCGCGGCGGCGTTCCAGCTCGTTCCAGTCGCTGGTGGCCAGCAGAACACCGTTACGGTCGTAGATGTTGCCCCGGCGAATCTCGTGCGCCAGTGAATTCAGCCGGGGATTGTGCTGCGCGCGCTTCACACCGTCTTCTTCAAATACCTTCGTGTCACGGGCCAGAAACTCCCGGTCGCGCAGCACCTGATAGTAGCCGGCCATTCCGAGCAGCGTAATCGCGCACGCGCCCAATGTCAAACCGAGCGATCGCACGGGCCCGCGGAATGGCTCATCCACTTTCGCTTCGCGAGTGTGGTTCGAGATGGCAAGCAGTATTCCGAAAATCAGGAAATTCGCGAGCATGGCCGTGTTGCCCGAGCTCAAGAACGGAGACACGACCCCGGAAAGTGGAATGGCTCCGAGGACGCCGCCTGAAATCAATAGCATCTCGAATGCGATGAGCGCTCCGAGTCCTAGCGCCAGAAACATTCCATACTCTGTTGGCGCGTTACGCGCCGCCCGCAAGGATCGTTGTACCAGGAAGCCAAGCAAAAGGAACACCGCGGCGACACCGGCGAAGCCCCACTCCTCGCCGATCGCGGGCAGCACGAGATCGGTATTTCCCGCTGGGATCATCGCCGGATCGCCCCATCCAGGACCCGATCCCCACACGCCGCCAGTCGACAGCGCCCACAGCGAATGCGCCAATTGATTGCCGCCGTGAACGTCGTTATCCCACGGCGAAAGCCACATATTGATGCGCTCGACGACGGTGGCGGGCTTGCCGATTTTGTATCCAATCGTGACGCCGCCAACCAGCAAGGTGATGCCGAGAATCGTGAGACCCGCTCGCCCGCGAGCTACCCAGAACATCGCAAGAAAGAGAAATCCGGTTACCAGCGCCGGGCCCAGGTCCTTCAGCACAAAAAACAAGAACAGCGCGCAAACCACCGCCAGCATTACCGGCAGGACATGCGAAAGCCGGGGAACGTCCATCCATCTCAGGGTGCGCGGCATCAAACGTTTTTCGCGCAGGTCGCGCAAACGCTCCCAGTTCCGCGCAAAATAACCGGCCAGGAAAAAGACCAACAGGATTTTGATCGCCTCTACCGGCTGGAAGGGTCCGAGATTCACTTTCGCGTCATTGCCGGCGGGTCCACGGCCGAAATTCAGCAACAATACGAACAACAGAAAAGCCGCAAAAAGTGGCGTATAGCACCACTCGGAAAAGCGCTGATAGTTGATCGCCCGCAAGCTGGGCAGCAATAGAACGATGCAACCCAATGCCACGCCCCAGGCGAACTTGCTGAATTCCAAGGTATCGCGTAGTGGATCGCGAAGGCTGACGGAGAGGATCAATCCAATTCCGGTGAGCAGTTGTAGCGCGGGTAGAATTGCGAAGTCGCCCCGGAAGGCGCTCCATCTCCAGACTAGAAATACGACGTAGAATCCTGCCAGGTACGCGGTGATCCACGTAAAGAATTCAGTTTGATACTCGCGCGGAGTGCGGACAACAAAGAGAGACTTCAATTTTGCGAGGGGCAGCTTTGGCCGTAATCGCGCCAGCGCACCTACATTGCGGATCGGCCGGTGATTGGCGAGATACTGGAAGATAGTTTTCGCCACCAGCTCGCGCTCGGAAACATCCGGATAAACCTGCAAGAACGGCAATAAATCGGCGGGCTTCGCGACCCGATTCAGATCCAGCAGTTCGCCCCGATTCAGCCGCGCCGATTCCTCGTTGAAATCGTGGGTCTTCGCGGAATAAACCAACGTCAGCCCCGCCAGCACGACCAGCGAAGCACCGGCCAGCCACGCCAACTTGGGCCATCCGATTCGTCCGGCCACCGCACCGGAGGCTCGGTCTACCGCGAGGACCTTGGATTCCCAGCTTCTGGTTACTGCCACCGGCGAGCCCTCAAGTGGAGCCGCCGGCGCGGCCGCTTCAAGCTGTCGTCAAGTTGCTTGCGCGCACGATCGTCGTCATCCACTTGGCGCAAGCCGACGCTGGCATCGGAGAAACCTACGATCGGTTCGTAAAGCTGACGCGCGCGTTCGAAGTCTCGCTGCGCCAGACGCAAATAACGCTCCTCGTTCTCGCGCGATTTGCCGCGATACGTTCGGGCTTCACCTAACTCCACACTGGCTCGAAAGCGATAGCCATCGGCCTGCTGCTCCATCTCGCGTGGGCCAAGCTGAAAGCCCAGCCGCTGCGCTTCGTGCAGTTCCGCGGCGCCCTTGCCGATATTCTTGAAGTTGTAAATATAGATTCTCGCCAGCGCCAAGTGAGGGTCCGGCGCGCCGGAAAGCAGCGACACAGCTTCATTGAAATTCGCCTGCGCAGTCTGTACGGCAGCCAGACGATCTCCAGAGGGCTCGGTATTGGCGCGCACTAGATTCACGTAGCCGATACAAAGCGCCAGCTTTCCCTGGATCGCATGATCGCCCGGTTCGGTTTCCAGCGCATGCCGCAAGCACGCCACTGCTTTTTGCCAGTCGAAATGTTGAATGTCCGGATCGGAGCTGTTGCGATAACGGTTGACGATCTCGTCGGCCGCCTGTATCAGACCGCCGCGTAGATGCGCGGAAAGCGTTTTCGCCGGGGACGCCCCGCCAAGAAATGCATCTCGCTTTTGAAGCTTCTGAAAAAGATACCAATCGCCGTCGATGGATGCAATGTTACGCCGCGTGTAATCCAGCGGCCCGGAGAGTGTCCGGCTCTCCCTCGTAAAGCGGTAATAGTAGCCGATAGGAACACAGACCACCAGACCGGCGAGCAAGCCCCAACAAAGCGCGACCAGTATTCGCAGCGTTGGCACAATTTGGGCAGAGCGCGCCGGCTTCAACCTCACGACGCTCCTGCGCACCGTGTCGGCCATGCTTGAGATTCGCTCCGGAATAATCTTTAGGCGGGGTTTCTCGACGGTTGGATTCGTCTTCCACGACGTGCGCTGCTCGGTCTCGGCAACGGTCGGCCGCTGCTGTTGAAAAAGGCGCAAATCATTTTCGAACGCGGCGGCGGAAACGTAACGTTGATGCAAATCGCCAGCTAGGGCTTTATTGAGAATCGCCTTGAGCACGCGTGGGCAATTATCGGGCAGCGCGCGGGGAGGCCGGCGCGATTGGATTAATTGTTCCAGCTTGCGCGTGTCCTGCGCTTGATAGGGCGGCAGGCCGGCAACCATTTCGTACAGAGTAGCGCCTACGGCCCAAAGATCCGAGTGGCGATCCACCTGGCCGCGGCTCAGTCTTTCCGGGGAACAATACGCCGGACTGCCCAGATTCAGATGCGTACGGCTGTGCGTGAACGTCAACACCTTCGCGATCCCGAAATCCAGCAGGCGCACCTCGTCGTTGCTTCCGATTTGAATATTCGATGGTTTGATATCGCCATGAATAACGGCCCGGCGCTGGCCATCCACGTCGGCGTGAAAAGCGTGCAGCTTGCCGAGCTGGCTCAAAATCTCTATCGCAAATGTGGCCGCCCGCCCGGACTCGATACGGGATTCCTGCTTGAGGATTTCCGCCACCGTTCTCCCTTCGATGTACTGCATCGAGATGAAGAAATATCCATCCAGATCGCCGTATTCGTAGATCTCGATGACGCGCGAGTCCACTTCATGCAGTTGCTTTTGGATCTTCGCGCCTCGACGCTCCGCTTCCAAGATCAATTGAGTGAGAGGGTCGCGAGATTCCTCAACAATTTTTAATACAGCGTGACGATTGTATTTGGTGTCGAACGCCAGGTAGACATCAGTCATGCCGCGGGCGAGCTTGCTGATGATTTCGTAACTGCCGAGCTGCTTGGTACGGAGCACAAGAGGACCCAACAAAGAGGTTGACGCACGCGCCGACCAGCGGTTTCCATCATCGCCAAGCCAGCGCCAATATTGTACCTATGATAAACCCGTAGATCAGGAAGGCGAAGCGGCTGCTCAGCTTTTTTCGTAAGCGCGATGTAACCTCCGCGCCGGCCCGCGCTTTGGTGATGGAGTGCCGCGCGCGAGCCTCAACCATTTCCGGGGTGCAGGCGCCCACAAATTCGCTTCCAGCTATGAAGATAGCCGTGACATTATCGCTTCCCCCAGCCCGGTTGGCGGCCTCCGTCAGTTCGTGGGCAGTCGTTCCCGGGTCGCCGTCGTAGAATTCGACAATCGCGCCGATCTCGCTGGATGTTACCTGATCGCTCAGCCCATCGCTGCACAGCAGTATCGCGGCGTCCTTCTTGAACAGGAATTCCTTCAGCTCGACGAACTCCTCGTCCCCGGGCTCGCGGCGCCGCGATCCGACATCGCGAAAAACTTCGTGGCGGCGCGGATGTCCCATCGCTTCCCGCTCGGTGAGCTCGCCGCGATCTTCGCGTTCGCCAACGGGCGAATGATCCGACGTGAGTTTGCGCACACTGCCGTTCCAGATCAGATAAAGACGGGAATCGCCGACGTGCCCGACCATGACCTTGCCGTCCTGCATAATCGCCAAGGTCAAGACGCACGCCATGCCGCGCCACGCTTCGTTCTCCGCCGCCAAATCGCAGATCCGATTGTTGGCGGCCGCAATCGCGGAACGAATGCGATCCTTAACATCGATATCGCCGCTGTCGTTCGCGAGCGCGGCTTCGATTACCTCGCAAGCCGTTTCGGCGGCCTTCTCGCCGGCGGCGTGTCCACCCAGTCCGTCCACCACCAGGAAGATGCCGCGCTCATCGTCCACGTAGATGCGATCCTGATTCTCCGCGCGCACGAGGCCAGGATCGGTGGCCGCTCCACATCGCCATTTTTCCGCGGCAGTCTTAGTCACTTTGCCTCAAAATGCAGCGTGATCACTTCAGCGACGCTGATCTCCACGCGGCCCGTAAAAGTTTCCTCGATACCTCGTTTGAGACGTTTACCATTCAGCCAGGTTCCATTCATGCTTTTGTCCGAGATCAGGAAGCGCCCCTGCGCGCTATCGCGCCGAATCCGAAGATGATCGCGCGACACCTCGTCATTCGTATACAGTGCAAGATTCACGGGCACATCGTCGCCGCCGCGTCCGATGCTGATGTCGTCCTGGGTCATCAGAAATAGCTGAGGACCGGAATCGTCCTCATAGCGAATCTCGGCATGCACGCGCTCGACGGATTGACGCGTCTCGACGTGGCTCTGACCCGTTGTGGCACCGGCGCTCGGCTCGCGGCCCATCAAAGTCGTTTTGACGCCGTGATAGCCGGGTTGCGGAGTTTCGTTCAGCTCGGAGTGAATCTCCACGTCGCCCAGCGGCACCACGCCTTCGGAGTCCGGGAAGAATTCGAATGCCCAATCCCGGCCGGCAATCTTGTATACCTTGCGCTCTTTGATCGGCAGCAGCGATAGCCCCAGCGGCTTCGCATTCAATTGTTCCAATTTTGCCGCCAGGGCGCGCCGGGCGTCTTCCTTGATCAAATCCAGAATGCCGGACAACCGCGTGTAATCGTCGGGATGCAAGTAGAGACTAAAAAGGCATGGCAGAAGAATGCTGTAGCCCATCTCGAACTGCCCAAGCTCCATGTTCCGGATGAGCTGATCGACAATCAGGCGGCCGGCGATCCGGCCCTCGACCGAGCTCTTCCCTTTCGTCATTCTGAAACCTCCACTCAAGTTACGACGTTGCGGGGGCCGCCAGGTTTCGCTACTGTAGTGTCCAGGATTAACTGGACAAACTTGGTCAGCAGCTTAGTGGGGCAGGATGGTATCCTGCCGGCCGATTGGCAATCGCCCCGTTAGCGATAGGCCGATTTTACAATCGGCGGCAGGTTATCAACCTGCCCTACATCTGTTCCTTTACCGTCCTGGCTGGACACTACACTACTCGTCTCGAAGCACCACCGCCGGATCCACCCGAAGGGCTCCCCAGACCGCGACTAGTGTAGCGGCCACGGCGATTGCCAATACGCCAACAGCAGCCGCCCCCATCGTAACCGGATCGGCCGGCGGCACTTCGTACAGAACATTTCGAAAGGCCGGAGCAGCCGCATAAAACCCGGCTAAACCGACCAGCGCGCCCAACCCCGCAAAACGCAAAGGTCTCGATGAGAGCAGCCGGAGCACATCCGCAGCTTGCGCTCCCAACGCCACGCGAATTCCGATTTCCCGTTTGCCCTGCGCGATTGCATACGCCAACGCCGCATACACGCCCATCGCCGCCAATACCGCGGCAATTACCGCAAAGACGCCCGATAACCACGCCAGCAAGCGTTCCGCCCAGAGCGTGGCGTCCACTTCTTCGGCCAGCGTTCGGACCTCGTAAAAGGGCAGACGCGGATCGATCGAACTCAATGCGCCGCGTACCGCCTGGACGATGCCTTCGCGCCGTCCGCGAGTGCGCACATGCAGAATGAAAGGACTCACGCTCTCCGCATCTCGGCGCCGAAGACGATAAAACACGGGAGGAATATTCTCGCGCAGCGATCTGTATTTCGCGTCGCCAACCATGCCGGCGATGGTGTAGTCGCCCGGTACGGCCTTGTTCGTACCGATGCCGAACTTCTGCCCGATCGGTTCAGTGGCCGGAAAGAATCGGCGCGCGAAGGCACGATTCACGATCACCGTTTCCGGCTTTGTTTGGGGCTCGTCTGCCCGGAAGTTCCGCCCTTCCAGAATCGGAATGCCCATCGTGTCGAAATACTCCGGCGATACGAAGTTGAGGCTGGTGTTCATGAAATCGCTGCGCGGAGCGATCTGACCGGCTGCGGCGACCGTCGTTTTCATTCCGGTACCGTGCATCAAACCGATCATGGCGATGGAAGCCGACTGAACTTCCGGGAGCTCACGCACACGCGCGGCCAAGCGCGCTTCCAAGTCCGCCGCTTGCCGCGGAGTGTAGCGCGCCATGGAAGGGTCCAACGAAAAGGTAATCACGTGTTCGCGATCAAAACCCGGGTCGAGAGCGCGCAGACGGCGGAATGTTGCAGTCAACAACGCCGCGCCCGCGATGAGAAAAGTGCACAACCCAATTTGCAGCGCCACCAGGGTCCATCGCAGCGGCTGGCGGGTGGCGGATCGCGCCGCCTTGAGCGACGAATGAAGAGTCCCGCGAATTCCCTGTATCGCCGCGGGCAGACCGGCGAACAGGGCGCACACCAGGCACAGCAGAATGGCGAAGCCGATCAGCCGGATGCCGGGATGAAGATCCACGGAAAGGGTCAGCGCGTTCGCGCCCAAATCTCGCAGCGACGGCAGCCAACGCAGCAACAACGGAGCAGTGGCGAGAGCGATACCGATTCCCAGCACCCCGCCGATTCCGCTGAGCACCATGCTTTCGGTGAGCCACTGCCGAACCAGCCTGCCGGTGGTGGCGCCGATCGCCAGCCGCACTGCCGTCTCACTTTGTCGAGCCGAGGCCCGAGCCAGAAGCAAACCGCCGGCGTTCGCGCAAATCATCAAAAGCAGCAAGCCGACCCCGCTCATCAGCAGGATCAGCCCCGCCGCAAACTTCGAGCGTATCAAAGAAACGCCCTTGCCGGCCGGCTCTATTTCCAGGCGTTCATCTCGTATCGCAGTGCGCTCCTTGATATCCATCACGGCGTTCGCGATACTCTCGGTTTCCGCGCGCGCGCGTTCCAGACTGCCGCCCGGACGAAGACGCGCGGCAAGCGAATAATCCATCTTGCGGTAGGAAGCGGCGTCCGGACTCGCAATCAACAAACCCGCGGCGGACAGCGGAACGCGCACGTCGGGCGTCGTTTCCACTTCAATGCCGTTGAAACTTTTCGGCATCACTCCCACGATTGTAAACGGGCGGTCTTCGAGTGTAAGAATCTTACCAACCGCATTTCGATCGCCGCGAAGTTGCCCGCGCCAGTACGCGTAGCTCACGACTACCGGCGGCGATGCGGGATTTTCAAAAGCGTCGTTCTCTGTAAGAACACGCCCTAACAGCGGCTGAACTCCGAGCGCGGTGAAAAAGCGCGCTGTGACCACTTGCGCGCGAATGCGGTTGGCGCCGGATGCGTCGCGGACTGCCACGTTCCAATCCGCGTAGCCAACGATATCGAACAAAGTGGTCGACTTCTGCTCGAGCGCGGCGAACGTCTCATACCGGTAGTAGCTCCGGCGACCAATGTTCCTGACTGCCTGCACCACTCGCACCAGGTTCGCGGGATTCTTTAGCGGCAAGGGCCGCAGCAGGAATGCGTCCAGCAGCATGAAAATCGCGCCATTGAGTCCGATCCCCAGCGCGAGCGGCGCAATCACATACAACGAGAACAGGGGCGACTTGCGAATGAGTCGAAGCGAGAACAGAAAATCGTGGAAAAAGCCGGACACAGTCCTGTTCGTATCGTAGCTAAGATATGAAACAATGGGTGACAGCCACCTCAATCACCGCCATCCAAATCACGTGATTCGATCAGTGGAGGTCGGTGATTGAGGTGACTGTCACCCCATTGTTTCAAAAACGGGTCCGCATCGAATCCGTCGATATTCTTCGCGGCGCGATCATGATCGTCATGGCCCTCGATCATGTCCGGGACTTTTTCGGCGCTTCCGGCTTGAATCCCACCGATCCCGCTAACACTACTACCGGCTTATTTTTCACGCGCTGGATCACTCATTTTTGCGCACCCGTTTTCTTTCTGCTCACCGGAACCGGCGCCTACCTCTCGCTGGGCAGAAAATCCACACGGGAGTTGTCGCGATTTCTGTTCACTCGCGGCCTTTGGTTGATCTTTCTGGAGCTGGTAGTAGTCCGCTGCTTCGGCTTGCAGTTTAACTTCGACTATCACCTGACGATGCTGAATGTCTTATGGGCGCTGGGCTGGGCGATGATCGCACTTTCGGCGCTGGTTTATCTGCCGGCTGCCTTTGTAACTACTTTTGGCGTGGTGATGATCGCGACTCACAATCTACTCGACCCCATCCGCAGCTCCAACCCGCTTTGGTCCATCCTGCACTCTCCCAACGTGATTTTCTCGAACCCCGAGCACATCCTCTTCGTGGCGTATCCACTGATTCCCTGGATTGGGGTTACGGCCGCAGGTTATGGGCTCGGCCAGATTTATCGCTGGCCCTCCGATCGTCGCAAGACCTTTCTATTACGGCTTGGCATGGGGCTAACCACAGCTTTCATCGTGCTTCGCGGCAGCAACATCTATGGCGATCCATTCCACTGGACGACGCAGAAATCGGCGGCCTTTACTGTGCTCTCATTTCTGAACACTAATAAATATCCGCCGTCGCTGCTGTTTCTTTTGATGACGCTCGGTCCCGCGATGCTCTTCCTGTGGGCGGTCGACGGAAGGGTACACCGGTTCCTGCGTCTGGCGCTCGTATTCGGCAAGGTGCCGATGTTTTATTACCTCTTGCACATGCCGCTCATCCATCTGGTTGCCGTGATGGTATGTTACGCGCGGTATGGCGAGGTGCATTGGATGTTCGAGTCGTCGAACCTTGCTCAGTTTCCGGTCACGCCGCCACCGGGATGGGGATTTTCTCTACCGGTCGTGTATCTGATCTGGGCCTTGGTGGTGCTAACGCTCTATCCGCTGTGCCGGTGGTTCGCAGGCTTGAAACAGCGGCGCAGCGACGCCTGGCTCAGTTATTTTTGAGGTTTGCACGTTTGGCGGGCGGAATCCGTCTAGGGTACCAAGGAGCCGGCTCCGTTTATGCACACAAGAGATATTCGATTGCTGACTATGTTCCTGTTCACGTCGGCGGTTTTTGCGCAATCCGCGCCGGAGCGGGTGTTTCATTTCAAGGCCGCCGATACCGCTCAGGATGTTCAGGAAATTGCGACCGTCATCCGCAACATTGGCGGCCTTCGGGAGCTATCCATCGACGACACGCAAAAGACACTTACGATTCACGGAACGGCGGGCGAGTTAGCCTTTGCCGACTGGTTGTTCAATGATCTGGATGACTCCGAGGCGTCAAGCCAATCATCCAATAACGAATATCGGATGTCCGTGGCTAGTGATGACGTGGTGCACGTGTTTCACCTGACGAACGCAGCGACGGTGCAGCAGGTGCAGGAAATCGCAACGTCGGTCCGCTCGATTGCCGAGATCCGGCGGCTCTTCACTTATAACGCGTCGAAGACGATCGTAGCGCGTGGAAGCGCCGGTCAGATTGCACTTGCCGGATGGCTAGTTAGCCAAGCGGATAAGCCTCCGGTAGGCCAAGGTATCGCCCAGAGCCAAAACTCCGCGGCGAGCGAATACAAATACGCGGCTGACGGCGACGATGTTGTAAAGGTTCTTTATCTGACCAACACCCAGACGGTAGAAGCCTTTCAAGAACTCGCCGTGTTGATCCGGTCGATAACTCAGATTCGACGCGCATTCACGTATAACGCGCCACGGGTGTTAATGGTGCGTGGAACCGCTGAACAAACCGCGCTGGCTACGTGGCTGTCAAACGAACTCGATAAGACTGGCCAGCACGATCCGGGCTCGCCCGTCCACGAATACAAGATGTCGGCCAGCACCGACGATGTCGTGCGAGTGTTTTACCTGCCTCCAACGGATACAATCGCGGCGTTCCAGGGAATCGTGACCGACGTACGCAAGACAACAAACATTCGTACAGCATATACCTACAACGGTCCGCGAGCGTGGGCGGTGCGCGGGACAACAAACGAGATTGCCTGGGCCGATCAGTTGATCAGGGCACAGAAAAAGTAGCCGGGCCGCGGCCAGGACTGGCCGTCCCACTCGCCGGCGGAAACGGATTGGCTAACGTCGCGCTGGGGGTCAGAAAGCTATCCTGCGACGCCACCAGGCTGGTTTGCTGGCTGAAACCTTGTTGGTTGATACCGGCTAAGCCAATCGGAAACACGAAGACGCCCACCCCTCCGTGATGCACGGTCTAG
>CATPCJ010000449.1 GCA_955652915.1 uncultured Bryobacteraceae bacterium | reverse complement strand
GCCGTGAACCCTGAGAACGCTGGGGTGGCCGTTCGAATCGTTCGGGTCACAGGCGTTGGCTAGGATGAAGTGCATTTCACGCCAGTCCTTTTCGATTGTTTTGGTATCCATCGTCCTCATCCGAGCGGGAACACATAGCACCGGCTGCGTAGCGCCTCTCTCATCTAACATCTGTGCCTTTAGCTGGGAGTGGCGGTCACGATTGTCAACTTGTACCTGGTTCGGCTGAGCGGAATACTGTTCTGTGTCCATGCAAAGCAGGCTGCCAATCCAGGTCTCTCCGGCATAGAGAAAAGGAATATCTTCGGGTTGTAGGGACACTTGGTAGAACGCTGCTCCGCGGGTGCCCTTCGCCATGTCGTCTTTGCCGGTCTTTCGAGACAGGCGCACACAACAAGCTGCTGTGATTAGATAGGCGGCGCTGAATGGTGGTACCCGAGCATTGGCTTCATCGTTGTCGATGAGACCAACCACGAAGACCGCACTAAGTTGATGCGCAAGCTGGGTGAGGCGATTTTTTATGCCGCAGCTCGGTTCGACATCGTAGCTCAATCCGGGTTCGTACACACCTATCAGATTGAATGCTTCCGGCAGAACGAGGATAGAATCCGCAAGATAGTTCTCGCCGTTCTTGGCAAGAGCGGTTTTGATGTCCTTTTCAAGGGAATCTAGCGGTCGTAGTTTCCTAACGCTCCCGAGGTGAAAACAGCCGATGTTTCGGATCACGAACACTCCTCTGCTCCCCCTGTCATCCTGGCTTGCTAGGCGGCTAAGAGCAGTTTATCAGCGGGTCGATTAGAATGTGTCTTATGCCCGTTGTCTACAAAATCACCTATCCGAATAAGAAGATTTACGTGGGCAGCGATATGACTGATGACATTCGCTACTTCGGGAGCGCCAGCGCGAAGCACATCGCCCAAGACTTTACGCCGGAGGAGAGACGCGATTTCTGTGTACGGAGACAGATCCTTTGGGAGAGCGCGACGGCCTCGAGGTCGGAAGTTCTGCAAAAGGAGCGCGAGCACATTGTTGAGCTTCGTTCTAACGATCCGGCAATCGGCTACAATAGATCGCCAAAATTAAAAGCGCAATCCCGACGGCCTCTCAGTAACGCAGCGTACACTGCCCTCCAAACGCTGTAGCATCATCGGAGATGCGAAAATAATGCTATGAAGGAAGCAACACCATGATCGATATCACCCAGGATATCCATTCCATGACCACGTTCAAGCGTAATTCATCGGGACTGATGAAGCGCATAAAGAAGACTGGCAGGCCGCTTGTACTGACCGTCAAAGGAAAGGCTGAAGCCGTCGTGCTGGATGCGGCAGCGTATCAGGACGTAGCCGATCATTTGGACGCGATAGCCAGCATCCGCCGTGGTTTGGCGCAAGCCAAGAAAGGTCTGGGCCGTCCCGTCGATGAGGTCTTCGATGACCTCGAACGCGAGTCTTGAGTGCCTCGCCAATGCGATATCGGGTCATCATCGCCCCAGAGGCTGAAGCAGATCTGCGCAAAGCAGGCAGCTACATTCGTAGGGACAATCCTAGCGCGGCGCGCGCATGAAAGGCGCCCGCCAGCGAATTAAGAGCCTTGCACAGCACCCGGAACGATGTCCGCTCGCGCCCGAAACCGCCTCGTTCATCGAACCCATCCGCGAATTGTTTTACGGTCGTGGCAATCGGGGAACATACCGGATTCTCTTTGTGGTGCTCGACAACACGGTGTTCGTGTTGCATGTACGCCACGGGGCAATGCAGCCGTTGAAGCCCGATGTTCTATGAAGAGGCTCGGAACACATCACTCCGGCGATGGCCGCTGGAATCCCCGATCACATTTGGAACGTCCGTGAATTGCTAGCGGCGTGAAAATATGCCCAATCGCTCGTCTGAGTCTTGCTGGCGCTTTCCTAAAACTCCACACATTTGGATAGACTGTCTCTTGTGCAATTGTGGCCCACAATCAATGACAAGCCGTCTGCTCTCCGAGCAGTTGAACGTGCGGCGAGAATTACTACTGTCTGGGCTGTCATCAACGTAGGCCTCGGGATAATATCGATCCTCTCCGGCTCAAGAATCACGGAGCGAGACCCACTTACGTGGCAAGGTGGTGTGATCGATAACGGTGGACAGAGCATTTCAGGCTACGCCTTCCTCTTTGTTGGCATTCTTTTCGGGTTCGTCGCCTGGAAGATGCGCCGCATGTCTCAACCCTGGACTCTTGGAGGTCTCATTTTGGCGTCAATCGCTATGCTATTGGATTTAGTGGCAATGCCGTCTCCAATCGCACTGATTGCCCACGCATTTGTGATTCTCTGTTCATCAACGCCTTTAGAGCAACAGTTTTATTCCAACGTCTGCAATCCGAGCAGCAGCCAATAACGGGCTCACCGATTTAGCGCACTGCCCTAAATCACCCCAGACGCGTCGCTTCGTGCAAAAATCAAAGTAAAGAAAGCCTGATTCCGGCGGGCCCTCCGTCTTTTCCGCCCTGACGCCCGTCCTTGTGAATGGAGCCGAAGTTTGATCTTTCGGGAGGTTGAGGACCGCGACCTGATCGCAAAAGCGCGACGGGGGCACGTGGAAGCCTACAACGTGCTCGTTTCTCGTTGGGAGAAACGTGTGTTCAATTACCTCCTGCGACTGGTTGGACACCGCGAAGACGCGCTCGATTTGAGTCAGGACGTATTTTTGAAGGCCTATCAGAATCTCAGAAAACTCGAAGAACCGGCCAAGTTTCCCGGCTGGTTGTTCCGCATCGCGCATAACGAAGCCTACTCGCTGTTGCGGAAAAACCGGCCGGAGGGCGAGCTCGCCTCGGAGCCAAAAATCGGGGAAGCCAGCAGCCGGATGTTCCCCGTGGAGCTGAGTCTGGCCGTTCAAAGCGCCCTGGGCCGGTTGTCGGACGATCACCGCGAAGCAGTTCTTCTGAAGGTCTATCAGGGATTCAAGTTCGAGGAAATGGCGGAGATTCTCGATTGCCCGGTGTCGACCGTGAAATCGCGCCTCTACACCGCGCTCGATCTTTTGAAGCAAACTTTAGCTCCCGTGAACATGGGAGGTACGCAATGAGTTGTTCGACCGTAGATGTGAAAGCATATGTTCTGGGGGAGCTGGCGGCGAGTGAAAAAGCCGCGGTGGAAGGTCACGTCCGCGCCTGCCAAAATTGCAGTGAAGAGTTGGAGCGTCTGAATCTGACGCAGGCCGCGCTGCTGTCGCTCGAAGACGAAGAAGTTCCCCAGAGGATCGCGTTCGTGTCGGACAAGGTTTTCGAGCCGCGCTGGTGGCAGACCATGTGGCGCTCCGGTCCGGCGATGGGTTTCGCTTCGGCGCTGATGCTGGCGGCGGCGATTCTGGTACACGCGTATTCGCGGCCAGTGGTACAACCGGCGGCCGTAGCGACAGTGGGCACGGCGAAAATCGAGCAGCGCATCGAGCGTGAAGTAACCGTGCGGGTGGACGCCGCGGTGGCTAAGGCCGTCGGCCAGGCGGAAGCTCGGCAGACGCAGCAAGTCGCGCAAATACTGGAGGCGGCCGAGAAGAAGATCGAGTCCCAACGCAGAAGCGACATGGCCGTGGTGCAGCAAGCGGCCCGCTATTACGAGCAACAGACCGCCCGGCTTATGGTTGCGGTAAATAACGATCCGAGGCCGGGGCAATGAGAACGCTTGCCATCGCCGGTCTGCTGCTATGCTCCCTGCCGATCGGCTCGATGGCGGACAAATCCAAAGTGAGCCGTGGTGCGATTCAGGCCATTGAAGCGAACATGGATAGCCACCTCACGAAATTGTGGCCCGACGATCCGATGCAGGTGTTGGGTCTGACGCAAGGCGCGTACATCAACGGATTCGGAGCCGTCTTCATGTGCGAAGTGAATCTGGCGCCCAGCGCGGGCATTACGCCCTTCCACCAGACCATCACCAAGGACGAGTTGGCGCGCACGCACGACAAGAAGCTGACACGGCTACCCAAGCTGAAAGAGGCCATGCAGGACATGCTGCTCAATTCGGCAAGTTCGATGGACTCCGTTCCCGCCAACGAACAGATCGCGTTGGGCATCACGCTGTTTTATTGGCGCGGCGAGAACATGGA
Source organism: uncultured Bryobacteraceae bacterium (assembly GCA_955652915.1). Taxonomy (GTDB): domain Bacteria; phylum Acidobacteriota; class Terriglobia; order Bryobacterales; family Bryobacteraceae; genus Palsa-89. Next base: position 2,221 of record CATPCJ010000449.1, on the reverse strand, counting down.
CGGCTTGCCGGCGCAGATTGTGATGCACGCCCAGCGGCGCGCGCTGGTGAACGTCAAGACGGGCATGGCTGACAGATCCACCCTCACCGCCGCGGTCACTGTGGATCAGTTCTGATTCATGCGCCTCGGCGAAATTCTTATCGAGCGCAAGCTGATCACGGCTGAGGATCTGGAGCGCGCGCTCGAGCTGCAAAAAGAGCGCGGCGACAAGCTGGGCAAGACGCTGGTCGACATGGGTTTCGTCGCCATGCGCGATGTGCTGGCGGCGCTGGCCGATCAACTGGACATTCCGCTCATCTCCATTGAAGGTCCACCCGCCGTTTCCACCGAGACCGAAATGCTCTCGCCGCGATTCCTGCGGCAGTTCCGTTGTCTGCCGGTGAGCCGCGACGATCACACGGTGACCATCGCGATGGCTGATCCTCTGGACGTCGAAACCATTTCCGCGGTGCGCCACTGCACCGGCTTGAAGATCAGCACCGTTCTCGCGGCCGAGCAGGAAATTCTGGATGCGATCGACAAGTATTATGGCGACTCCGCGCGCGGCGAAACGGAGCTGGACGCGGAAGGCTCCGAATCGAGCGAGGACCTGGAACACTTGCGCGATATGGCCAGCGAAGCGCCCGTCATCCGGCAGGTGAACGCGATCATCGCGCAGGCGGTGGAACAGCGCGCCAGTGATATCCATATCGAGCCGTTCGAAAAAGAGTTTCGCATTCGTTACCGCGTGGACGGGGTGCTGTATAACCAGGAGCCTCCGCCGCGAGAGATGAAGGCCGCCATGATTTCGCGCGTGAAGCTGATGGCCAAGCTGAATATCGCCGAGCGCCGTCTGCCGCAGGACGGGCGTATCAAGATCAAGACCCTGGGCCGTGAAGTGGACTTGCGCGTTTCTACTTTGCCAACGCTGTATGGCGAAAGCGTCGTGATGCGCTTGCTGGACCGCTCGGCGGGCGATTTTTACGACCTCGGAAGGCTGGGATTCGATCGGCACATGCTGAATCGAATGGAGCATTTTACGTCGCTGCCGCATGGAATTTTCCTGGTGACGGGACCGACCGGCAGCGGCAAATCCACCACGCTTTACTCGGCGCTCAAGCGCATCAATCAAAGCGACAAGAAGATCATCACCATTGAAGATCCGGTGGAATACCAGATGGACGGGATCAATCAGATCCACGTGAATCCACAGATCGGGCTGACCTTCGCTTCCGGACTGCGGCATATCGTTCGTCAGGATCCGGACGTGATCATGGTCGGCGAAATTCGCGACCGCGAGACGGCGGATATTGCCATCCGGTCGTCGCTGACGGGGCACTTCGTATTTTCGACGCTGCATACCAACGACGCGCCCAGCGCGATCACGCGGCTCACCGACATGGGCGTGGAGAATTATTTGATCACGTCGTCGGTGGTGGCTGTGTTGGCGCAGCGATTGGTACGCATGATCTGCGAGAACTGCAAAAAAACGGATGGAACGCGCATGGCGCCCGATGGAGAAACGGTCCAATGTTTCCGCGGCGCGGGTTGCGAGACCTGTTTCGGAACGGGCTACACTCGCCGCGTAGGAATCTTTGAGCTGATGGAGCTCAACGACGAAATCCGCAAGATGATCATGCGCGGCGAAGACGCGGCCGAAATCACAAAAGTGGCGCGTCAGAACGGAATGCGCAACCTGCGCGAAGACGGCTGGATGAAAGTGTCGCAAGGCGTGACGACGCCGGACGAGGTGATGCGTGTCACGCAGGAATTCTAATGTGATTGTGGGGCAGGATGGCATCCTGCCGCCGATTGGAAATCGGCCTTTTGTTGGAGACAGTGACACTGCCAGGGTGAGCAGTTGTGAATAATTTTCACTTCAAAGCCGTCGCCTCCGATGGACAACTCCGCACCGGCACCATTCATGCGGAAACAGAGCGCTGTTTTGAGCAATAGCTGCGCCGCGATTGCTTAACCCCCGTCTTCGTCGGCAGCGAACCAAAGAAATCGTTTGACTTCAAGCTTCCGTCCTTCTCCGGCGCCCGGCGTCGCGATGTCTTGTTTTTCACGCAAGAGCTTTCCACGCTACTGAATGCCGGCGTGCCGGTGGACCGCGCGTTGAGCATCACCAGTGAACTAACCGAGCGGCCCGCCTTCCGCTTGCTGGTGCTGGATATTCTGCGGGTGCTGAAAGGCGGCAAGTCGCTGGCCGACAGCCTGGCAACCCATCCAGAGTTTTTCT
>CATPCJ010000448.1 GCA_955652915.1 uncultured Bryobacteraceae bacterium | reverse complement strand
GTTCGGCGTCGCGGTTGGGATGGTGTACGGCGAGCCGCAATTCCGTCTGCTGCTCGATACCACCATCCGCCCGTTGTACGAGGCGAAGGGAATGATTCGCGTGGCGTTCCCGAAAATTGAAATCGAGCCGGCCAAGGATGTAACCGGAATCGTTGTCACGGTCACGGTGGAGCCCGGACCGGTCTACAAACTAGGCAAGGTCGCCATTCAAGGCGTCGACCCGGATTCGCTTCCAAAATTGGCCAAGCTCGTGAGCGGCCAGCCGGTGAATTTCGATGAAGTGAAAGCCGGGCAGGAGCGCATCGCCGACAGCATGCACCGCACCGGCTACATACAAGTGACGTCGCAGGTGAAGCGCGATGTGCACGACGCCGAGAAGACCGTGGACGTGACCATCCAGGTGACGCCGGGTCCGCAGTTCGCCATGGGAAAGCTGGACATTGTAAACCTTGACATCGAGACCGAGCCAGTGATCCGCAAACTGTGGGGTCTGCAGCCGGGCAAGCCATTCAATACAGATTACCCGCAGCATTTCCTGGACCGCGTGAAAGAGCAGGGCATTTTCGACAACCTGAAAGCAACGCGGGCCGAGACGAAGGTAAATCAAAAAGAAAACACGGTAGACGTCACGTTGTATTTCAACAAATAGCGACTGATACAATAATCAGCGCACCCAATGAAAGTATTTCTCAGCTCGACAGGCCGTGACCTGACGGCCCATCGCGAAGCTGCCTTTAAAGCCCTTCTGGGCCTCGACATGCATCCCGTGCGCATGGAGGATTTTCACGGGCCAGACATCAAGATCGAGGATTTCGACGATCAACGAATCGACGAATGCGATCTGTTTGTGATAATCCTCGGTCATTTACACGGGACCTGCCCCGAGGGCAGCGAGAAATCCTACACTGAGCTGGAATACGAAACTGCCCAAAAACTCAAGAAGCCCTGTTTTCTCTTTCTCGCCCCGGAGGATTTTTCCTTCCCGGCAAGTTTGATTGAACACGACGAGAAGCGTGCCAGGCAGCGCGCCTTCCGCGACAGCGCTGTCAAAGGAAAGATCCGCAACACCTTCAGTTCACCAGAAGACCTCGCCACGCAGATCGCCCAGGCCATCCACGTTTGGCGGCACCAGCCGGAGAAATCGGCCACGACGGGCACATTTCTGCTATTTCCGCCGCAACCATACTTCGCTCATCCCTACCCGCTACAGGAGAACTTCACTGGCCGGTAACGAGAGCGCCGCATGCTAACCGAGTGGCTGACAAGCAATCGAAACGTGCTCTCGGTCGTGGCGATCGGCGGCATGGGAAAATCGGCGCTGACGTGGGCCTGGGTTCAAAGGGATGTATTGGGACTGCCGCTGCCGGGAGTCTCCGGCAGCGACGGCGGCGAATGCCGCGTGCCGGACGCTGCCCGTCCGGAGGGCGTGCTCTGGTGGTCGTTCTATGAAAAGGAGGCCAGCTTTGCAGCGTTCGTTCGCGAAGCCCTCTACTATGCAAGCGATGGTAAGGCAGCCCCGACATCGCTATACGATCAACTCAGAATGTTGACGGCATGCTTGCAGCAGCGACGTCTACTTCTTGTGTTGGACGGTTTCGAGCGAGAGCTACGGGCCTACGCGGGATTGAACGCCGCGTATCAAGGAGATGAATTCGCCGGGGATGCGGATGCCCGGAGTTGTATCGACCCGCATGCCGGCGGCTTCTTTCGAGGAATTGCATCCGTGCCCATGCGTAGCCGCGTCTTGTTCACCAGCCGCTTGCATCCGAGGGACCTCGACGGTTTGGCCGGTTGCCAGCATAACGATCTGACCGGGCTCGATCCGGAGGATGCTGTCCTCTTCTTTCACGCTCGAGGAATAAAGGGTACGCGTGCCGAGATCCAAGCGGCATGTGTGCCATATGGATACCATCCGCTGGCCCTGCGCCTTCTGGCCGGCGTGATCGCGAAGGACCGCCGCAGTCCGGGAGATATTCGTGTGGCTGCGCGGCATCCAATCTCCGTGGAGATGGTAGGTAAGGAGAAGCACCATATTCTCCACGTAGCCTACGACGCCATGGACGGACCCAAGCGCGAGTTACTCAGCCGTCTGGCAGCGTTCCGAAGTCCCATGAACTACGAAGCTTTCGCGGCTCTGAACCCGTCTGGGAGCGAGGCGGAATTTGATGCGGTGTTGGATGAGTTGATCGATCGCGGCTTGCTGCTCTTCGACCGTGGCCAAGCGCGCTACGACTTGCATCCCGTAGTTCGTCAACACGCCTATGATCGGTTATCCGACAAGGCCGGAGTACACACCCGCCTGCGTGACTACTTCGCCAAAATACCGGCACTGGATCAAGTGAAGATTGAGAGCTTGGATGAGCTTGCTCCTGTGATCGAGCTGTGCCACCACACGTCACGGGCGGGGCAGTACGATGAAGCCCTGAACTTATTCCGGGATCGGCTTGCTGCGCCACTCTATTTCCGTTTTGGCGCCTACCGAGTCTGTATCGAGTTACTCCGCGGGCTATTCCCCGACGGAGAAGATACGACACCGCGACTGAAGAGCCAAGCAGACCAAGGGTGGACGCAAAATGAGTTGGCTCTCTCGTATACTCGTTACGGCCAATCTCGACGTGCGTTACCGCTTATTCTAAGATGTGTTGACCTTCGCGAAAGGTTGGGAGACAAAGCAAATCTGGCCGTCAATTTGGAAAATCTAGCCCGTGCCCAACTCAGCCTTGGTCAGCTCAGTGAAGCCGACAAGAGTTACCGAAGGGAAAGAGAGAACGAAGCGACTAGGAGTCTGGAGTTGGGACGATTGGAGGCCTATCTGGGTCGCTCTAGGAGTGGTTCCGACCAGCTAGCTATTGCCCTATCCTGTTTCCGCAGGCGGAAATCGAGGCAAGCGGAGGGCGTTGTCTGCGCATATCGTGCCCTCCAAGCCCTGCTGATGAGAAATTCAAAGGAAGCAATAAAGGCAGCCCGGCGATCGCGAGAATTGGCGGACGTCGAACGACTCGAGAGAGATATCATCCAAGCCGATTGGCTGCTTGGCTGGTCTTTAATCCAGCAATCGCCGTCCGAAGCGGAAAGGCACCTCAGCGAAGCCCTGACCCGCTGCCGTCGAATCAACCTCGTGGAGTTGGAGCCCGACATCCTTCTGGACTGGGCACGCTGGCACCTTGCATCCGGGAACCCCACGCAGGCTCTCAAGCACGCCGAAGAAGCCCTCACCATCGCGGACCGCTGCGAGTACCGCCTCGTCCAAGCCGAGATCCACAACTTTCTCGCCCAACTCGACCTCGACTCCAACGACCGCCCGAAAGCCCTCCACAACGCAACAATCGCCCGCGAGCGCGCCTGGTGCGATGGTCCTCCGCACTGCTACAAGCCAGCCCTCGACGAAGCCGACGCCCTATTGCTGCGCTGCAAAAAACCGGTCAAAAAAATCTAGCGCCGCCTTATTCACTTCGTGCCGCACCACCACCTGATCGCCGAAGATCATCGCCGGATCGCTTTTCGCGTCGTACACCGGCCACTTCTCCAGACCCTTTCCGTTAGGGTTGCCAGTCGCCGCGAAGTTCGCCCAGTAGCTCGACATGGCATCCGCCAGCTTGCGGTCCGCATCCTCCCATGGACGTCCTGGCCGCAGGTTCGCGAACACGTACTGAATTTCAGCCGCGTGGTAGGCGCGATATTTGTCCGCGGTCGGACCGGGCGGGATGCGCGTGAAGTGGTACAGATACGCCGGCGCCTTCCCGGACTTGCCCTGGTTTCGCACCCAGGTCCGCATCTGCCAGCCCATGCCCTGGTCGCGCGTGCTGTTGTAGTGCGCCTCGGCGGCCTGTTCATCGGAGCCAACCGGGTAGAGCTTCAGAAATTCTTCGGACTTATCGCCGAACCGCTTGTGCGTTTGATCGAGGAATGATTTCGCCGTTCCAGTGGCGGGCCACGGCGCCAGCGTCCGCGACTCGTCGGCATTGTATCCGGCGATCACCGGAACGTCACTCTGCTTGCCATGCGCAAAAATATCGGAGACGCTTTCCGGCAGGAACCAGCCGTCAACGCCCGGCCGGAACGATCCTTCGATTTTCAAGACGTCCTCCGCGGATTTGGCCCGCAAGTCAGCCAGCGTTCCCAGGCGGCTGCCGTTTTGCTCCATGTCGGCCAACTTGGTTCCACGCCCGAAATTCGCTCCACTCTCGCCGATCACGCGTTGGAAGAGACCCTTGGCCAGCGGCGACGCGATCAGAAAATTGACCGCCGAAGAGCCGGCCGATTCACCAAAAATGGTCACGCGCTTCGGATCGCCGCCGAATGCCGCGATGTTCTTCTGCACCCACTGCAATGCGGCCACCATGTCCAGCAATCCGTAGTTGCCCGAGGAATGGACATCGGACTCCTTGGTCAACTCGGGATGCGCAAGAAATCCGAAGATGCCCAGCCGATAGTTGAGGGTCACCACCACCACGCCTTTTTGCGCGAGATTCTCGCCGTTGTAAGTCGGGGTAGCGCCGGTGCCGCGTGTATAAGCGCCGCCGTGAATCCACACCATCACCGGCCGCGGCCCTTTACTGGGTTGCGTCGTCCTCCAGATATTGAGATAGAGGCAGTCTTCGCTGACCGGTCCAGGAGGCGAGTAATAGATGGAGGTCTCCGGATACGGAACCTGCATGCACGCCGGCGAAAACTCCGTCGCCTGCCGAACGCCTGTCCAGGCCGCCGGGGTCTGCGGTTTCTTCCAGCGCCGGTCTCCCACGGGAGGCGCGGCATAGGGAATACCTTTGTAAACATGCACGGCCGGATTGTTGCCCGGAGCGCCGGAGACGAGTCCGAGATCGGTTTTAACGGGATCGCCGATGGCAGCGTAAGGAATCGCGAGAGCAAGGAAAGCCAGAACTGCGCGGTTCATGGAAGTGCCTCCTGTCAAAATGAGTCTACACCAGTACGTTGTGGCGCGGACTTCGGTCTGCCGCATCGAGACTCGTCTCGATGCTTGGGGAGCCACTATGATGGACATAGATGAAGAAATTCGCCATCTGTCTCCCCATGCTCGCACTCACTGCCGCTGAAGCACCCGATCTGACGCAACTCCAGAAGATGACAGCGCGGTTCGCGCCTACAGAATTACGCGCGGACGTCTCCAAACTTTCGCCAGGCGATCGCCAGGCGCTGGTGAAGCTCATTGAAGCTTCGCGCGCGCTGGACGACATATTTCTGAATCAACTGTGGAGCGGAAATCAGGCCATGAACGCGAAGCTCAAGCGCGATTCCTCGGCGCTCGGCAAGGCCCGCCTGCATTACTTCTGGATCAACAAAGGTCCCTGGTCGGACCTCGACGAGCACGCTTCCTTTCTCCCCGGCACGCCTTCCAAGAAACTCCCCGGCGCCAATTTCTATCCGGAAGATATGACCCGCGAAGAATTCGAAAGCTGGGCCAAGGCTCTGCCGGCCGCTGAACGCGAGAAAGCGCAAGGTTTCTTCACCGTGATCCGGCGCGATGCGAAGGGACATTTGAAGGCAGTTCCATATAGCGGCGAATACAAGAAGGACTTGGCCAAGGCTGCACGATTGCTTGAGGAGGCGGCGAGCCTCACTGCTAACGCCACGCTCAAGAAATTTCTGTTGAGCCGCGCAGCCGCATTCTTGTCCAACGATTATTACGAGAGCGATTTGGCATGGATGGATCTGGACGCGCCCATCGACATCACCATTGGTCCCTACGAGACGTACAACGACGAAGTGTTCGGCTATAAGGCTGGGTTTGAGGCGTATGTCAACCTCCGCGACGATGCCGAAACGGCGAAGCTAAAATCCTTCGGCGGGCATCTGCAGGAGGTCGAGAATAATCTGCCAATCGATCCGCGGTATCGCAACCCGAAACTCGGCAGCCAGGCTCCTATTCGCGTGGTGAACGAAGTTTTCTCGGCCGGCGATGGCGAACATGGCGTGCAGACTGCCGCTTACAATCTGCCGAACGACGAGCGCGTGGTGTCGCAGAAGGGCAGCAAGCGCGTCATGCTCAAGAATGTTCAGGAGGCCAAGTTCCACGGCACTCTCGAACCGATTTCGAAACGCGTTCTTACGGCGGGGGCTCAGGCCGATCTCAGTTTCGATTCATTCTTCACTCACATTCTGGCGCATGAGTTGAGTCACGGCATCGGTCCGCATCAGATCGCGATCGCGGGCCGCGCCACCACTCCTCGCCAGGAGTTGAAGGAGCTTTACAGCGCAATCGAAGAAGCCAAGGCCGACGTCACCGGGCTTTTCATGCTGCAACACTTGGCCGACCAAAAACTGATCGAAGGCGGCGCGGGCGTGGAGCGCAAACTGTACACAACGTATCTAGCGTCCACTTTCCGGTCGTTGCGCTTCGGCTTGAAAGACGCGCACGGCAAAGGGATGGCGATGCAAGTGAACTATTTGACGGACAAAGGGGGATTCGTCGCCCGTCCGGATGGACGCTATGAAGTGAACTTCGACAAGATCAAGGCCGCGGTTCGCGATCTGGATCACGACCTCCTGACGATCGAAGCGCAGGGCGACTACGCGGCGGCTAAACGAATGCTGGACGAGCTAGGCGCGATCCGGCCGAACATGCAGAAGACTTTGGACAGCCTCAACGATATTCCAGTGGACATCGAGCCCATCTTCGCAACAGCCAAAGAGCTGGCGAAATAGTCACGATTTCGAGAATTTGAAAACCGTGGTGCTGTGGAACTGCCGGCCGGGTTTCAAGACCGTCGAAGGGAACTTCGGCTTATTCGGCGAGTCCGGAAAATGCTGCGTTTCGAGACAAAATCCGTAGCGTTGCCGGTAGGCCTTTCCGCCCTTGCCCTTGATGGTGCCGTCCAGAAAATTCCCGGTATAGAATTGGACGCCCGGCTCGGTTGTGTAAACTTCCATCACTCGCCCGCTGGATGGCTCCACGACGCGCGCCGCCAAGCTGAGCGCTTTGCCGCCGTTCAACACCCAATTGTGATCGTAGCCTTTGCCGAGTTTCAGTTGCTCGTCATTCTGTTCGATGCGCGCTCCAATCGCGGCAGGCTTGGTGAAATCGAACGGCGTTCCATTCACAGCACGTAATTCTCCGGTGGGAATCAAGCCCGCATCCACGGGTGTGTACCGGTTCGCGTTGAGCGTAACCAGGTGGCCCAGAATGTCGCCTTGGCCTTCTCCCTTCAAGTTGAAATAGGAGTGGTTGGTCAAATTCAGGACCGTGTCTTTGTCCGTGGTGGCCGCGTAATCGATCTTCAATTCGTCGGCGTCCGTCAGACGATAGACGACAACGGCTTTCAGATTTCCCGGGTAATTCTCCTCGCCATCCTTGCTCAAATAAGTCAGCTCCAGGCCTCCGTCCGGTAATTCGCGCGGTGTCCAAATCTTTTGGTTGAAGCCGTGCGTCCCGCCGTGCAAGGAGTTTTCACCATTGTTGGCGGCCAGCTTGTACTCCACGCCGTCGAGCGTGAATCGCGCATGACCGATGCGGTTGCCGTAGCGGCCGATCAATGCGCCGAGGTATGGACTGGGGCTGGAAATATATCCGGCCAAGGCATCGAATCCGAGGACGATGTCCGCCATCGCGCCATTTCGATCGGGCGTCTTCAGCGAAACGACGACACCTCCATAATTGGTGATCCGCGCTTCCAAACCATTCTTGTTGGTGAGCGTATAAATTCGGGCAGTCACGCCATCGGGCGTTTTCCCGAAATCCGTCGACGTCAATTTCGTTGCCGCGTTCATATTGATCGAGCTGAGCAGTAAAACGGTTGCCGCCAGTGGTTTCCGAAATGATAGCGCTTCCATTTATTGCATCCTTTCCAGAGCGAAGTCCATTGTATAACGGCCGGTCAAGCGGTTCTGTTTGGTGCTCGGTTAGGAGCACTCGGACTACAATTAAGCGGAGGAAAGAAATGAGCATCGTGGCCGGAGTCGATTTTGGAACGCTCAGCGTTCGGGTGTCGATCTTCGATGACCAGCGGGGACGGCTTGGCTCCGGCGTCGCCGAGTACCCGCTGCATCGAAAGAAGGAAGATCCCGACCACGCCACGCAGAGCCATGCGGACCACATGCGCGCGCTTGCCGAGGCGATGCGCCGGGCAATCGAGGATGCTGCAATCGACGGCGGCGCGATTGAATCCATCGCTCTCGACACCACCGGGTCCAGCGTGATTCCCGTCGACGAGAAGTTCGAACCGATAGACGATTATTATCTCTGGTGCGATCATCGCGCCTGGAAGGAAGCGGGTGAAATCACCACGGCAGCCAGGAGCCGTGAGCTGGAAGCAATAGATTGGTGCGGCGGTACATATTCCTCCGAGTGGGGATTCGCGAAGCTCTTGCACTGGCTTCGAAATAACCCCGGGAAGCGTGACCGTTTCGCCACCGCCCTGGAACATTGTGACATGCTAACAGCCGTACTTTGCGGAATCGATCGCGTGGATCGTGCGCCACGCAGCATCTGCGCCATGGGTCACAAGTGGATGTGGAACGCGGAGCTGGGCGGTCTTCCTCCCGAAGATTTCTTGTCGGCCGTGGACCCTCTTCTGGCCAACGTGCGCTCCAAACTCAACGGGCTTTACTCCACCTCGGAGCGCATCGCCGGACACCTCACTCCGGCCTGGGCACAGAGGCTTGGACTGCGCGCGGGCATTCCGATTCCGGTGGGGGCGTTCGATGCGCATTGGGATGCGATCGGCGCGGGCGTACGGCTGGGCGACGTGGTGAACGTTGTCGGAACGTCTACGTGCATCATGGCCATCGGCAAGAAGCCCGGACTGATTCCAGGCGTGTGCGGTGTGGTGCAAGGATCCATTCATCCGGCATATGCGGGCATAGAGGCGGGCCTTTCCGCGACGGGCGATATTTTTGAGGCCATCGCGCGCAGGGCCAATACGAATGTCGCGGAGTTGTCGCGCGGCCTGGAAAATTATCGGGCCGGTGAAACCGGCTTGCTGCGTCTCACTTGGGACAACGGCGATCGAACGGTGTTGGTTAATCCGGAACTGGGCGGCGTTACGCTGGGTTGGCGCTTGACTCATACCGCGCAGGATGAACTCTTCGCGGCCATCGAAGGCACCGCCTTCCATACACGCGTTATTCTGGAACGCATGCAGGAACACGGAGTGCCCGTCGAGCGAATCATCAACGGCGGCGGCATTCCACAGCGAAATCCAGTCTTGAATCAGGTATACGCCAACGTTCTCGGGAAGCCGATCCTGGTGCCCAAGGGCGACGTCACCAGCCTGGGGTCGGCCATCTTCGCGTTTCTGGCGGCCGGAGCTTTCCGGAGTGTTGAAGACGCGCAGGATGCATTGTGTCCCGGGTATACCACCATTGAGCCGGATGCAGCCGGCGACGCGATCTATCGGGAACTGTACGCGCTTTATCGCAGGCTTTATTTTGCATTGGGCGCGCGGCGCTCGCAGGGCGTGGAGATTGGAGACGTCTTGCCGGAGCTGCGCGGAATCGCCACACGCACACGGGAGGTGCAGAATGTTGCAAGCGCTACGCACTGAAGTTCTGGAAGCCAATCTTGATCTTGTCCGTCACGGGTTGGTTCTCTTTACGTTCGGAAATGCAAGCGGTATTTCACGGCAGGACGGACTGGTGGTTATCAAGCCCAGCGGCGTTCCCTACGAGAAATTGAAACCGGACGACATAGTGATTACGGATCTGGAAGGACGGATGGTGGAGGGCACACTGCGGCCCTCTTCCGATCTATTGACGCACCTGGCGTTGTATAAAGCCTTCCCCTCAATCGGTGGAATTGCGCACACCCACTCTCGCCACGCAACCGCCTGGGCGCAGGCCTGCCGCGAGATCCCGTGCCTCGGCACCACGCAGGCGGACTACTTTCATGGGCCGGTGCCGGTGACGGCGCCGCTCACTCCCAAGGAGATCGAATCCGATTACGAACGCAACACGGGTGCGGCGATTGTGCGCGAGATGCAAGGCCGCGATCCACTGACGTGTCCCGCGGTGCTGGTAGCGGGCCACGGGCCGTTTTGTTGGGGCAAGTCGGTCGGCGACGCTGCTCACACCGCGGTCATCGTCGAAGAGTTCGCCGCAATGGCTTGGCAAACGCTTACAATAAATCCGGCCGCCACGCCGATTTCGGAAGCGCTGCGCGACAAACACCATTTTCGCAAGCATGGCCCCAGGGCAACTTACGGACAGGGTTAACGGCCGGCCCGAAGCCACCCCGGTTCGCCGGGCTCCATCTTCATCGGCATGAGTTTGGCGATTGCCCAACGATGAATCCAAGAGAGGTCTTTTGGGCCGGCGTAGTCGTCGCGCTCGCGATAGGCCGGATCTTTCAGCGCATCATCAAGCGATACAAACGTATAACCACTCCGGCGGAACATGTCGAGCAGCGCTGGAATCGCGATTCAGTTCACTCGCGTGAATCAGCAGAATCTGTGGGAACCGCCGGCCGACGACTTCGATAGCGCGGCGATCGAAAAAATCTACGATCGATTGCATGTACGGAATATATTCCGCGAGGACCCGATCCTTGTTGGCTTCCGCATAGGCGGCGTCGAACAGGTAATCGGAATTGTCCGAAGTGACTGGCGCGACGGGTGTATCCGTGAGTCGACAGCCCTTGTTCCAGAGACAACGGATGGCGAAAATAGCGGAGGCGCCGGCCTCTGGCTTCGAGCGCCGCGCGCGTCACCGTTTCACCGGCCAGAATGTCTTGCTCATATTTATCGAGCGAAACCCGATTCAGGTCCGGGTGGGTGGCAGTGGGGTTGCCGAGATCCGCACCGGCATCCAGCCACATATCGAGCACACCGCGAAGTTGGGTGGGATCGAGATTGCGCTCATTGACGAATCCGATAAATGGAATGTGCGCGCGTTCCAGCGGCTACTTGTTTCAGCCCTTGCGCTTCTAACGAAAGAGCGGTAACACGTATGAAAAACCCTCTATTCCACGTGCAGTTTCAAAATCGTCAGCGAATGCGCGGGGAATGTGTACGCGAAGGCGTTTTTGTCCACAGCGGCCTGCAGCGCGCGTGTCGATGGAACCACCTTCTTGTCGTCGCCGAAAGTGTGGGTGGCTTTCAGATCGGGATAATTCATTTGCCAGACGTCCACGTTGGACGATAACGCGCCTTGCTGGTTTTCGACGCGCGCCGAAATGTCCTGCGACTTGCTGCGGTTCAAGACGTTCACATAGACGGCGCGATCCTTGGCGCTGTAGCTGGATGACACGTCCAGGTACGGAAGCTGCTCGCGATTTAAAGTGTAGGTTGGGGATGAAACCCAAGCCCTGAGCGCGACGTTGCCGCGCTGTTTCCCGTATTCGGCAATCGGGAAATAGATCGGTTGCAGGAAGAGGCCCTGCTTGTTGGTCATGATGGGCGCGATCACGTTCACAAGCTGAGCCAGGTTCGCCATTTTCACCACGTCGGCATGGCGGAAAAAGGAATTGAAGAACATCCCCATCGCCAGCGCGTCCTCGAAGTTGTAGACCTCTTCCAAGTGCTGGTCATTCTGCGCGCGATACCAGACGTTCCACTCGTCATAGGCGATGTAGATGGGCCGCGGATTGTTTATGCCGGTCAACGCAGCTTTGATCGCGCCGGCGGTAGTCTCGATGTAATGATCGATGCGCTGCGACGAGCCTAGGAATCGTTCCAGATCGTTTTCACGATTCCCGATGTAGGTGTGCAGCGCGATGAAGTCCACCTGGTTGCGTAGCGCGGTCAGCACGGTGCGATTCCAGCCAATCCAATCGGCGCCATAGTTACTGGATCCGCAGGCGACGAGCTTGATGGACGGGTCCGACAAGCGCATCGCGTGGGCCGCTTGCACCGCGAACTTGGAGTAGTCTTCGGCATTCTTGTGCCCGAGCTGCCAGGGCCCATCGATCTCGTTGCCCAGGCCCCAATACGTGACTTTGTAAGGCTCCTCGCGGCCGTTCTTGCGGCGTTGATCCGCCCAATATGTGTGGCGCGATTCGTTGGTGTATTCCACCCATTGACGCGCGTCGTCGACTGTGCCGAGGCCGGCGTTAATGCAAATGTAAGGCTCGGCGCCGATGCGCTCGCAATACTTTAGAAATTCATCGGTGCCAAAGCGATTGCTCTCCAGATCGTGCCAGGCCAACTCCGGGCGCGTGGGACGTTGCGCCTTGGGGCCGATGCCATCCTTCCAATCGTAGCCCGACGAAAAATTGCCGCCGGGATAACGGAGGATCGATACTCCCAGCTTCTTCACGGCGTCCATAACGTCCGTGCGAAAAGCGTCTTTGTCGGAAAGGGGGCTGCCTTCTTCGTAAATGCCGCCGTAAATCATGCGTCCGAGATGTTCCGCGAAGTTGCCGAAAAGTTTGGGGTCCACTTCGCCGATGGTGCGATCGACGTCAACTTTGATTCTCGCTGGCGGCGTTTGCGCCGAGCATGACAATACGAAAACAACGGCCAGGAAACGATGCATACAATCTCCCCCGCGCAGTGCATGCGCTTACATAATTCCAATGTCCGAGGATACGACACTTCAGTGTACGCTGTAGGGAGCCTTTTTCATGACTCCTTTGGATTTCCCACACGGCGCCGTGGCCTTCGGTTCAGCCTTTCTTGCCGGCGCGATTAACTCGGTCGCGGGCGGCGGCACACTGGTTTCCTTCCCGGCTCTCATCTGGCTGGGCTTGCCTTCGGTTACCGCCAACGCCACCAACACCGTAGCCATTTGGCCGGCGACCGTCAGCAGCATGTTTGGCTACCGCCGCGAAGTGCGTTCCACTCCGATGCGTATGCTGTTGCTTGTCATTCCCAGCGTGCTCGGAGGCATCGCAGGCGCCTTACTTCTACGCTGGACTCCGCCCGCGATCTTCGATGCACTGGTGCCCTTTCTCATTCTGTTCGCCACCCTGTTATTCATGGCCCAAGAAACGGTGCAGCGCAAACTACGGACGGCCATTGCGGCGACTCGCAGTTCCACATTCTGGCTCACCGGCGCGATGTGTTTCCAACTGCTGGTGGCGGTCTACGGCGGCTATTTCGGAGCGGGCATCGGTATTCTGATGTTGGCCGCGCTCAGTATCCTCGGCCTCACCGACATTCACCAGATGAATGGGCTCAAGAATTTCTTCAGTGGATGCATCAACGGCGTGGCAGCCGTCTACTTCATCTGGTCCAACATGGTTTATTGGCCCTATGTTCTGATCATGTCTCTGGGCGCAATCGTGGGCGGTTATCTCGGAGCAGGTTTAGCTCGCCGGGTGGGGCGAGCAGCGGTTAGAAGAATTGTAATTGGAATCGGCTTCGCCATGGCGCTTTCCTTATTCGTGAAATTCCTCCGCGGCTCCTAATGGTCGAAGAGAGAGGCCGGGAGGAATGTCCTACCTTGCTAACCGCCTGGCGGCCGCGTTCGGCGGGTTGTGCGCATTCGATCCCATTGCCTTTTTATAAAATTGCGCCGCCTGCTCCCGGTCGCCCAACTTCTCGTAGGTTTGGGCCATCAACACTTCTATGAACGGATCGGATTGGTTCGCCTTTTGCAATTCCGTTAACGCACTCTTGTAGTCACCTCCATAAAACGCGACATAGCCCACTAAATAAGGAAAGAACTGCGCCTGCTGCGGATTGCCGAGCTTGTCGAGAAAAGCTTTAGCTGCCGCGACGTGCGTCCGCGCCTCATCGGCCTTTCCCCGCCGGGCCGCGATGCGTCCCAGCGCGTGCTCCCATCGGAAATTCCACAAATCTTTCTGCTTCGGATCGGTCTCGTTCAATCCGGCCTCATGACCCTTCCGATACCACGCGTACGCCTCGTCAAGATTCCCCGCGTCGATGCAAACGCGCGCCAGCTCGTCGGCAGTCTCACCGGCATTGAAGTAATCCTTAGCCGCGAGATATTGCTCATACAGCGGGCCCTCATACTTCGCCGCATTCTTGCAATCGCCTTCGAAGGCGTACGACATCGCCATGGCGTGTTGCGCCTGTCCCTTGGCTTGCGGAGTCGCGGCAACCTCGATCGCCTTGGCGAAGTATTTCCGAGCCTCGCTGTAGCGGCCCATCAAATCCAGCAGTACACCGGTCTGATTATTGGCCTGGACCGATTTCGGAAAACTCTCCACGGCCTGCTTGTAAATCCCGAGGGCCTCATCTTGTTTGCCCTCATTTATCCTCTGCCGTCCCTGCCGTAGCAAGTCCGCGGCTGGATCGGGCGGCCCGGATTGTTGAGGAGGCTGCGCAAGCAGCGAGCTCAGTCCGAGGATGCAGGAAAACAGACGGGGTTTGAAGGTCATGCGCGCGATTATCGCACGGGTTTGGGGCTGGGGGTTTGGGGTTCCCAGCAGCGGAAAGAATGAGGCCGTGACGCGCGCGGCGAAAACGCGCGTGGGCTCGCCAGTTCCAGGTGAGCTGCATGTCGAGATGCTCGGCAAAGACAAGCTGTTCGACGCCGCGGCTGCGCGCGCGAATTTCAGCAAACTCGGAGACGCTCGGAATCCAACCGCTGTTTTCCATGATGGTGACCAGCCGGCTCGGGTCACGATAAGGCAACGGGTCCAGGAAGGCAGCCTTCAGCAACGTGAAGATCGCGGCGTGGCCGCCGATCCCAAGGGCCAGCACCAGCACGATCAGGCTGACACGGCAGCGTCCCGGCGCAGGAAAACGAAGCCAGTGAGCTCATAAGTCGCCTCCTTTGAGTATTGTACTGGTTAGCTAGTATACTAGTAAAACAGATATGTTGATCGTCGATTCGCCGCGCTAGAATAGCGCTGAGATGACAAGCCGCTCGATATTCATCGCTCTACGATCCACACAGGCAAGAATGCCTGTGCTACTGCTTCTGATCCTTGTCGCTTTTCCAGCATTCTCCCAAACGGACGCGCCGGGCCAGCCAAACCTGTACCTCATCGGCGACTCCACCGTCCGCAACGGAAGCGGCAAGGGCGCCAATAACCAATTGGGATGGGGCGAGCCGCTGGCAGCTTATTTCGATCCCGCAAAAATCCAGGTACTCAATCGTGCCCGCGGCGGCCGCAGCAGCCGCACCTTTCTCACCGAAGGACTTTGGGACCAAGTGTTAGACGCTATCAAACCCGGCGACTTCGTAATCATGCAATTCGGCCACAACGACGGCGGTCCGCTCGACGACAATCAGCGCGCTCGCGGTTCATTGCGCGGCACCGGCGAAGAGACTCGCGAAATCGATAATCCCATTACCAAGAAACACGAAGTGGTGCACACGTTTGGCTGGTATCTACGAAAATTCATCGCAGATGCGAAGGAGAAGGGGGCAATTCCGATGGTCTGCTCGCTGGTGCCGAGAAAGATCTGGAAGGAAGGCAAGATCGTGCGCAGCGCCGACTACGCCAAGTGGTCCGCCGAAGTTGCCCTGGCCCAATCCGTCCGTTTTCTCGATCTGAACGAAATAATCGCGCGCCGCTATGACGAACTTGGTCAAGAAAAAGTAGAACCGCTTTTTGGCGACGAGCATACCCACACTTCGCCCGCGGGCGCTGAACTGAACGCCGAATGCGTCATCGCCGCGCTCAAAGGACTTCAGGAGAACCCGCTTGCTCCTTACTTTTCGGACATGGGTCGTGCAGCCGCGAAGTTTCAAGACTGAGTTTTTCCTCCTTTTCGATCGCTGCCGGATCGCGCCAGGTTCATGAGACGGGTGGAGGGAAACTGGATGACTTGGATTGGGTTCGTTTTGCAATGTGCGCGATTTCGGTTACCGAGGCTAGCCTTCCCGCGAGCATAGGAGCCGATGGCGCTGTTTGTTTGCAAGGCTTTCAACTCACGCAGGGAGCGATGGAAGGTCCGTTCAATGCGGGATTTGTGGCGGGCGATGCGATCAAGCTCCGTCTGGATTTCGGCGTTGTCGAGCAGTTCCGAATAGGACTGCATGGTAGAACACAGTTCCGCTGCCGTACGGCGAATGCGGTGCAGGTTCCATGCGGAGGCGACCAGCTCATTAAAGATAGAGCACTGAAGTGCGCCTTGCGGGCGGATTTCGTCCTCGTAGCCGGCCTGGAGCGCTTCGAATTCCTGGCGGTCCTGGAAGGGGATGAGTTGGGCGTTGGCCATGGTGTTCAACCTTTCTGTCTCGCTTCAATTATGTACCGCGGATGCTGGGATCGACGGGTGGCAGGGCGCTAAGTCGTGGGAAGCGGGCGAGATTCGGTTCTTCGAGTGCGGTGATCGGCGAGAACCATACTGGGCCACCCGCGCATTTGTGGATTTGGTCCGGCAGTTTCGACGTAGCCGGCCGGATGGCCAAACTCAGGCCCAAACGGCACTCTTTACCTGTGCCCTGTCAAGATCGGATCCGTCCCGCCGGTGACACAATGACCCGCACCACAGTGCGCTCAGGATTTCTTGCTTTTCTGAGTGTCCTCGCGAGCCGGCAGCCGGTCGTTCCGAAAATCCGAGTCGATATATTCTAACGGATTATATGGAACGTAACGGAATTATTAGGTTTTCAATTGACGCCGAGAAGTGCGGAGTTCCGACTACGCAAAGTGGTCCGTCAAGGTCGCCCAAGAAACACTGCGTTCCTTTTCCGGATCTCAAAGAAATAATCGCGGGCTGTTATGAGGATCCCGGCCAGGAAAAGATAGAGCCTCTCGCCGGCGACGAAACCGCTAGCACCCGATCCTTCGGACAAGGGCCGATCCGTTACCACTGGTCGAACCAGTGGTTTGCCCTATTCAGTTATAGTGGTTAAAGAATGGAAGCGGAGTCACCAATGGCGAAGAAACCGCAACAGAAGCCGCATGAATCGGAAGGGCAGCCCGGCCAGGCGCGGCCAGGCGAGCCGTTCGATCCGACACAGTTGCCGAATGAATCGGAATCCACCGCGATGCAGGGAGCGCCCCGGCCTTCGCCCGGTCCCCATGTGCCAATTCCGTCAGCCGAATACCAGCTTTTGAAGGAGCAGGCAAAGCACAAGCTGCTTCCGCCGAGTCCGCACGCTCAGCAAGACCGGCCTCGCAAGAAATAAAACGGCACCAATGTCGGGACAATTGCGCTTAAAGGTGTAGGAGAACTATGGCTATGAGGAACTCTACACGTACCCCGCGAGCCGCGGCTTCGGCTTTGACTGTGAAGCCGCTCGCGGGACAGGCGGCGCGCGGCAAGGAGTGGGATCCTAGCGTTACGCCCGTGCTCACAGCGGCTGCAGAGCCCGTGGAACTTAACGCACCCCGGCCGTCTAGCGAGCGCTATCCCATACCGAATGCAACTTTTCAGGCCCTTAAGGAAAAGGCCGGCAAAGCAAGGCTTCCAAAGAAAGACGCTACCATCGCGAAGGACTCCACCAAGAAGAAGGATGAAATCGCTGTGATGCCAGAATCCGCCGCACCTGTGGCGGACCCCGGACTTCCTCCCGCCCATGCCCCGGCTCCCTCGAAGAACTTCGGTGGAATCGCAGCCACCGGGTGGATTCCACCCGATTGCACCATGGCGGCTGGCCCGACGCACGTTCTGCTCGCGGTCAACTCGTCGGTGGCGATCCACGACAAAAACACCGGCGCGGTGCTGCTTGCGCGCACGCTGACGCAGTGGTTCGCGAATATGGCGACAGACTTCACGATTTTCGACCCCAAAGCGCTCTATGATCAACACGAGGGGCGCTGGGTGCTTCTCGCTGTGGCATTCCGCGAAAACCCAAACAAGTCCGTATTCCTGTTGTCTGTCTCAACCGGTCCGGACCCGCTCGGGACCTGGCGCAACTACCAGCTCGATGCGATGCTGGATGGCGCCGCTACGACAAACAACTGGGCCGATTTCCCGGCGCTCGGCGTGGACAACCAAGCCTTCTATCTCACCGCGAACATGTTCGAGTTCGGTGGTGATTTCCAATACGCGAAGATTCGAGTGGTCCCCAAAGCCGGCCCCTATACGGGTGGTGCGGCGATGTTCACTGACTTCGTGAAAATGAAGAATGCCGACGGCTCACTGTGCTTCACCATCCAGCCATGCCACACGTTCGGAGCGCCTCAAGTACAGTATCTGGTCAACACGGGCTTCCCCAGCGGCAACTTCGTCACCTTGTGGCACATCACAAATCCAACCGCGTCGCCTACACTGACCTCTGTCAATGTGCCGGTCTCGCCCTACGACCTTGCGCCCAATGCCGATCAGCAGGGCGGCGCGCCGCCGCTAAACACCGGTGACGTACGCGTTCTGCACGCTGTATTCCGGGGGGATTCAGTTTGGGCCGCATTCACCACGGCTCACAACTGGGGCGGAGCCAACAATCGCGCGGCAGTTCAGTGGATGCAGATTCGCGCCGCCGCAGGCCTACTTGTCCAGCAGGGGATCTTCGGAGCAGGCTCGCAGCATTGCTTCTATCCGGCTCCGTGCCCGGATCACAACGGCAACATGATTTTGGTGTTCAGCCGTTCCGGATCTAGTGAATTCGGGTCCGTGTACTACACCGGCCGCAAGTCCACCGATCCGCTGGGCATGTTGCAACCGAGCGCGCTGCTTAAAGCGGGTGTTGCGCACTATCAGGCTCTGGACAAAAGCGGCCGCAACCGATGGGGCGATTACAGCGGCATTGCAGCCGACCCCGTCAATCAAAAAGTGATTTGGTTCTACGGGCTATTTGCCGCTCCTGGCGATCAATGGGGAACCTGGGCCGGTTCGTCTTTTTTCTAGATGCGCATCCAGGGTCGCCTTGATTTGCAAAGGAATTTCCGGTCTATATAAGCAATAGTTTGAAACAGGAGGAAGTGATGCCGAAGTCAACCAAAACACTCCGCAGTTTCACAGCAATCCAGAGTGCCATGGCCGCTATCCCAACTCACCGAGCGGGCTTGCCGGCCAAAGATGCCATCACCGCCGTGACAACAGGCCCCGGTAAATTTACGATCATCCACACGCAGGAGGTGGACCAATACGAGCAAGGCGCGATGGGTCCTGGTATAGCCGCCGTCGCCGCACTTCCCGCCGCGCCCACGGGAGACGACTTCGGTGGCACAGCGCGAAAAGCCGCTAAGCTTTCCAGCTCAGCGGCCAAGACAGTAAACTTCACGGATGTGAAGGACCTTGTTAAATCTCTGGTGGCTGATGCCGCTATGATCGCTCACAAACCGAAGATAGCGACTACGGCGGGCTCAGGCCGCGTCAAGGAAGAGGAAAAAAATGTGCACGTGACGGCGTTCATGTACGCCGCGAGCCGAGAGGCTGACAACGATTTCCATTTGATCATCGGCCGCGACCCTAAAGTCCCGCCGGAGGTGTACATGACCATGGAGTTGTCTGGCTTGCCCCCGGCCGGCAGTCCTGCGTTTGCGCCATTAAGGGCCGCGCGGGACGCTTTCAAGAAATTCTTCAACGACAATGCGGGAGGTAAACTGCCGGGGCTGACCTACGACTTTTACGATCCGCCGGTGCCAGTAACCATCGACGGGTCGCTGTTCTTTGATATGACGCACGCCCAGGGTGCTCGCCCGGGACCTCCGAGTTTGAAGAGTCGTATGCCCACGATCTGGGAAGTACACCCGATCACGAAGATACAATTCAAGTAAAGGACGTTTTAAGGAACAAGACCGAGGACGCGTTGGCTCAGGTGAAACCGAAGAACAAGATTAGCGCTCGTAAGCCGAGGAAGGCGACGGCAAGCCCGCCTTTGGATCCGCTGCGTGCGGGCATGCCGGCGCTAGACTCGATCACCGGAATGGATGAGTTCAAAAGCGGCAAGAATGTATTCCGCATTATCCACACCAAAGAAGTCGACGGCTATGAGAAGGCCCCGCCGACGTCCAAGCGGAGAATGCCGTGATCGGACGGCGTATCTCAATGCATGTTGGGTGAGATCCGCCCAAGTGAATGAAAGCGTACCTGTCAAAGCAGCGGAAGCAACTCAAGTCGCTTCCAATAACGTCCGACCCTTGAAATGCGCTAGCCGGGCTCTGCGCCGTTTTAACGCGCTCGTTTGGGCATTATCCGCTCACCTCCTTCGTGATCGAGTCGAGCGTCCGCTCTGCTGCCAAACCGGAATGGACGAGACTCCGGTGGGGCATTAAGTGGGCCGGGGTTGTAAGCTCAAAAGTCGATCGACGATCAGTGCCAGTACGCCAAACATGGGATGCGCCATTATCCTCGCCGCTCCTCATCCTTCATTCGGCCGTTCAACCGTTCGATCATAGTACGTTAAGCAAACGAACTCGCTGCCGATGCCGCTGGTTAGTATTCGCTCCTTGTTGTTTCCCAGCAGACGCGCCGTCCAATTTGTGAATCCTCCGTCGACAACCGGATAGCGCGCTCCGTCCGCCGTTGTTGGAGAAATCCGCAGAGACAGCCCGGAATAATAGCTCAAACCCTCCAACCTCGCGAAGTTGAAACGAAATCGAGCCTCCGGGAATTCCGCTTGTAGCCGATCGAACAACTTCGTTTTCACTAACGCTACCCGCTGACCCAATTCCGCGGCAGGATCCACAACATCGCTGGGCAACTCGATACCGCGCTCGCTCAAGAACCGCTCCGAACCTCCCACGCGATGCGCGCGAATCGTATCGCGAAGTTCCTCCTTCACGATGCCGTGTCTCGCCAGCAGAGCTTCTGTAACCTGGCTGTCCGAAATCTCCACCAGCGGCGCCGTCAAACTGAAGCCGTGCACGTTGAGCGCTTCAAAAAAACGCAAATAGAAACGAAGGTGCTCGCCCAGGTGCTGGATCTCGAAAGCGTGCGATCCGGTATCGCGTCCGGCCGACACCATGGAGAACAGCCGGAAATGCGGGACATAGCCGGGCAGGTCAAATGGCTGCAGCCGGACCACCCGATGGCTGGCGGCGAGGCGTACCGCCGCCGTATCGCGCATCCGCCGCCGTGAACATTCCAGAGCCAGCGCCACGGTCGCGTCGCCCAGCACTTCAGAATTGCGGATGGTGGTGAGCATATTATTTTGATCGATCGCCGCCAGCACCCGCGTCAACCCCAGCGGAGCGACCGGCGAGAGTTCGATAGCTTCGAATTCCGCGGCAGTCTCAAACGCGATGCGGTCGAATTCGTTGAGCAGCCGCGCATCGATCTTCGACGGCGCCAGCAGCGCGCGCCCGGCCCGATCTCTTATATCCATTTCCCGAAGCTTCGCGGTCCGTGCCCGGTAAACTTCCATGAGCAGCGATTGAAGGTCGCTCAACGGGAGATCCTGGGAGAGAAGCGAAAACAACTGGGGGATTTCGCTGTCCCGGATGATGCGTTCCACGATCTTGGATGCCATACCGCTAGGATAAATCCCCTGGATCGTTCATTGGGTACCAAGGTGCATTAGAGGGTCACTGAGAGAATCTCCAGCCGAATTCTAGGGTGTAAGCGGGTAAGTATCCGAAATTACATAAGTCTTACAAACTACTGGTGTAATCCCTGGTACGGTGGAAGTGTAGCCGGGAATTTTAGGAGAACTTGTGAGTTCCGAAATCATAAATATCGACCAAAACCAGCCCATCAACTGGCCAACCACCATCACCATGGGGTTATTCCATGTTGGCGCCATAGCCGCGCTTTTCATGTTTAGCTGGCCCGTTTTTTTCGCCACCGTATTTCTGTATTGGGTGACCGTCGGTCTGGGAATCAGCATGGGTTACCACCGCTTGCACACTCATCGTTCTTATAAGTTGCCACTCTGGATCGAACGGACTTTTGCCGTTTTCGGTTCGATGACCCTGGAAGGCGGACCAATTTCGTGGGTGGCGACGCATCGCGTCCATCACCAGCTTTCAGACAAACCGGGAGACCCGCATTCGCCCCGCGACGGAAAATGGTGGGCGCACGCGGGCTGGCTTCTTACCGGTGAAGCCAAGCACAACAACACCAAATTGATGGGCAAATATGCGCCGGACCTGGCGCGGGATCCGTTCTACGTCTGGCTGAACAATTACCATTGGGTCCCTCTGCTGTTGTCCGGCGTCCTGCTCTTTGCGATTGGCGGACTGCCTCTCGTGCTGTGGGGAATTTGCGTGCGGGTTGTCTTCGGCCTGCACGCCACGTGGCTGGTAAACTCCGCAACCCACCTATGGGGCCGGAGACGCTTCAACACGCGCGACGATTCCCGCAACAACTGGTGGGTAGCCCTGATTACTTTCGGCGAAGGCTGGCACAACAATCACCACGCGCACCCGACTTCAGCCCGTCACGGCCTGGCGTGGTACGAATTCGACCCATCCTGGATACTGATCAACGTCCTGAAATTCTTCGGAGTGGCAAAAGGAATTCGAGCGGCGAAGGTTTCGAGCGCCATTGCAGAGCGCGAAGCCGCTTAAGCACTTTGAAACCAGCTTCGCCGGTAGGCTGGAGCACGGCGAAGAACAAACACATCAAAGCACATTTATCGCGCTACCTGCGATCGTGAGTGCCGGAATGGCATGCGATGCTACAATTCCGACATGGGTGTTCCGGCTGATGTGTTCGAGCCAGATCTGATCGTCACGACCGATAACGGGACGGAATTAGCGCTGGTCGTGGAAACGAAGCTGCATTCAAGGTTCCTGTCGGAAACCGAGGGGGAACTGAAGCAGTACATGTTGGGCATGCAGTGCCCCGTCGGTTTAGTAACGACACCGAGGACGATCCGGCTCTATCACGACCAATATCTGTCGGCAAGCGAGGAGTCTGTGGAACTGGTTGGCGAATACTCAGCTCCGCCAGACTGGGTTGTCTGGCAGGAGCACACCGGCTTCGTACAGAACGGGGCAGGCGTAGCCTTTGAAGATGCCGTGCGCGTTTGGCTGGAAGGATTGACTACGGAATGGGGCTTGCGATCGTTGTCACCCGAGCTCAGGCAAGCGGTTGAGTGGTATCTTATCCCTGCTTTGAACCAGGGAGTCCTCCGGGCAGCCCATCCCCGTAGAGCGTAACGGAGCGATGCTGCACGTCTTCGTTGAAACCAACTGGTTGGTGGACTATGCGGCGCCGGCACACTACAGCGCGGCGGCGGCCGTCCGGCTGTTGGATCGAGCGCGCTCGGGTGAGTTTCGCTTGCATCTCCCGATTATTTGTCTGTCCGAGGCAAGGCGTCCAATCCACGCCAAGCATCAGTCTCGGCATACGGATACGATTCGGAAATTCCTGAAGTGGGCAAGGCCGCCGCGCGATTTGGTGACTGCCGCCGATAACGAAGCAACTCGGCGTGTGCTCAACGTGCTCGAGCGCCAAGTGCACATCGATCTCGACCAGCTTGATCGAACTTTGGGTAGTGGTTCAGTTGAACTTTCTGCCCTCATTTCTCACGCGTGAAATAGTAAGTTACGGCAGATCCAACCAAGCCAGACACGACCGGCAGCCAAGCATTCAGGATTGTTTCAAGGCTCTTGATTGCCGATTCGGCTTGGCTCTTGCCTGTCCAGTAGAATGCGATGACGGCAGAGTAGTGCCCAACCAAGCCGACAGCCATCATGCAAAGCAAGATCTTGGCTATGAGGTGACGATCGGCTGCTGGGTCTCGTGGCGGGGAGGCAGTAACCAAGGCCTTGGTGTCATGAGGTGCTTGTGCTTCTTCTTCGAATTCCTCGGTTTGGTCTCCAGTTAGCTTTTGGCTAGATCCTACCTCTTTATCCATGCACCTAGCCCGCCGTATTCTTCCTGAGAGAGGGAATAATGATTGTCTTCTCCTGCTTTGTCTTGGGGTTGCGCACCACAACTTCAGAGAAGCCTTCAGAGGCTTGATTGTGCAACTCCTGGTTGATCAGGACGGACTCCCGAACAGCGGTGCCGAGGGACGAGAATTGCCCCAGTTCCTTGACCTTCTCAAGGCTCCCGATGCTCCTGTCGTCAAAGGTGAAAACTATACGCTTAGGCATTTCTGAATCTCCTACCAACACTGTATCACCAAGACATCACATTGTCAATAGCTGTGATATCACTAACGATGCCATGAGTGTGCTCGGGAGCAGTTATACCTTCGCAACGCTGGACTGCTATGGGATCCTCTTACTAGGAAAACCACGGTGCGTCTCAAACTGAACCACTACCGAACTTTGGAATCTCTATCGCAAGACGCCGCGCTGGATGCATTCCCTTTTAGCAACGCCATGCTTGAAAGAACAACTTCGTTTTCCCTGGAAAAGCTCGACCTACATCCGTTTGATCAAGCCATACTGGCTGCGGTGCTCGTACGATCCGAGGTGCTCCGATCCGAAGGAGAGAGTGAATTCGCTTTTTGCGCACTCGACTCCGATTTGCAGCCCTGGGACAAGGGAGGTGGGCGCAAGGAACCGCTTATCGACTTCTATGACGCAGCCGGTGTCTGGGTTTATGGCGATTTTGTCTTGAAGACTCCGCGACGGCCAGACGGCTGGACCGGTGGTGTCGCGCGAGATGCGGTTCCGAGTTTCGCCTGACGGACCGGACTTTTTCGCCTTAATCCTAAGGGTCTGTTGGATTATAAGCCGGTTTCTGTACCCTTACGGGTGGCGATCATTCTTCTAGGACTGATATTTCTATCAGCCTCCAGCAACCTACCCGGAAGTTCAACGGAGCGGGCCGCTCCTCCTCCCCTATTTGGTCTTGCTCCGCATGGGGTTTACCCTGCCGGCGCGGATTACTCCGGCCGCGGTGCGCTCTTACCGCACCTTTTCACCCTTACCTTATCCACAGGCTAAGTCCCGTAAAATCAGGCGGTATATTTTCTGTGACACTTTCCGTGAAGCCCGCTTTGAGCGAGCCCCCCCGGCCGTTAACCGGCATGCTGCCCTATGGAGACCGGACTTTCCTCCCGAACTACTAGCCGAGGCTAGCGATTCCGGCGATCGCCCATCCAACAGACCCATGACCAGTGTCGCACTATTTTTGAAACCTTTTGTTACTGTAACTGTAAAAAGTGAGTCTATTGTGATAGTTAGTGTACAATGCTGTAAGACACGCTTGAGCGTGAGTAACTGGGTCCCGTGCCCGTTTAAACGAAAGTAAGTAAGGTTACAGAAGGAGGGGTTGAGTATGTTGCGAAAGTTCACCACGCTGGTAACTCTTGGGGGCGTTTTGGCTGCCTGCAGCTTTGCCCAAGGTTTGAGCACCAATGCCTCGAAGGACGACTGGGAAGAAATCAATTTTGAATTCAACTCCGGCGTTCTTTCCGATGGCTATCCCAGCTTGCTGCGGCTGGCGGACTTGCTCCACCAACATGCCGGTTATCGCGTCAAGGTGGAAGGCAACACGGACAACATCGGCTCGGCGAAATACAACGAGAACCTTGGTCTGGAGCGGGCCAGCACCGTAAAGGATTTCCTGGTTAAGTACGGCGCATCGGCAGGACAGATCGAAGTAACGACTCGCGGCAAATCGGATCCCAAATATGCGGGCGCGAAGAACTCATACAGTAAGACCGACGTGGCGCGTTGGATGAATCGCCGCGTGGTGCTCACTGTCACCGACGAGAGCGGTAAGACGGTCAGCGCGGGTGGAACGGGCGATGCGATTCGCGCCATCGATCAGGCCGGGAAGATGAATCGCGATTGCTGCGACGACATTCTCAAACGTCTGGACAAGTTGGATGACATCGCGCGCATGATGCAACAGCTCATGGATCAGAATGCGAACCTGCGCAAGGATTTGGACGCGTTGAAGAACACGCAGGCGGCGGGACAGAACCAGCAGGCCGCACTGCAGGGCCAGCTCAACAATCAACCCAAACCGCTCACCGAGCAACAAACTGGCGACATTGTCGAGAAGAAACTGGCGGCCGCCAGAGAGCCCCGCTTCTCGCTATTGGGCGTCAACGTTGGCGCGGACGATCGTCGTGACATTACTTTCTCCGGCAAGGGCCGCTATTTCGCGCCCTTCCGCGAGCACTTCGCGTTTCAAGCCCAAGGCGAATATCTTTACTTCAAGAGCCAGCAGGAAGCACAGTTCGACTTCGGGTTGGTGGACCGAATCGGGAACTTCCAGGGCGGTCTGTTTTCGAGCTTCAAACACGTTCACGTAAAGGACGCCGGGAGTGGTGGAAACCTGGGTCAAGCGGCGATCACGCTGGACTATATCTTCAAGCTCGGCCGGGTGGGCCTATTTGGAACCAAGGGCTTCCTCAACAACGCCGTGCTGGATCGCCGCAACGCGACGTTTGCCACCGGCCAATTCAATGCCGACGGCAGTTCCATCATCGCCGTCGCCCCGAATATTTTCCTGGAACGCTACCTCGCCATCGTAGACCAGGTTGGACTCAGCACCACCGTCGGATTGTGGGGTAACAACTACGTCGAAGGCAACGTGGGCTACTTGCGCAGCTACGGACATGCGGATCGTCCGGGTGGAACCGTGCGCTTCGTGTTTCCTATCCGCGACCACTTTGCATTCACGGCGGAGGGCGGTGTCAACGAAACTTTGCTGGGCGCCGGCAACAGCGGACGCGCGGTGTTCGGCGTGCAATGGGGCAATTTCATAAAGCCCAAAGATTACCAGGACCTGAAACATCCGGTGCCGGTCGACATTCCCCGCGTTCGATACGAGCTCTTGACGCGCAAGCTGCATATCGGAGCTTCGCCTCCCATCGCGGACGCGGGCCCGGATCAGATCGGTGTACCGGCCGGAACCATTACGCTGAATGGCTCCAACTCGCGCGATCCGAACGGCGAGGCGCTGACTTTCCAATGGGTACAGGAGACCGGCCCGGGAGTATCTCTCTCCGCTCCCACTGCTCCTATTACTACGTTCGGCGCGGCAGCCGGACAAGCTTATACGTTCCGCTTGACGGTTCGCAACACCGACAACTTGTCGGCTTCGGCTAGGGTCCGGGTCACGACCACGGAAAATGCGAAGGTACAAATCCTGTTCTTTATCGCCGATCCCACCACCATTCAGGGTGGCCAGGCGACCACGCTTTCGTGGAAGATACTCAATGCCGACACGGCGACGATCTCGCCCGCTCCGGGAACGGTGAACGCTTCCGCGGGATCGGTCAACGTATCGCCCGCCAGTTCTACCGTGTACACCTTGACGGCGAAGAACGCCACCAGTCAGGACGTCGCCACGGCCAGCGTGACGGTGACGCGGCCGACACCCAGGCTCGCGGTTTGTACCGCCGTCCCGATGAGCATCAATCAGGGTGAGTCCGCGCGGATCATTTACCAAACGCTGAACGCCGACAACGTCACCATTACGCCCGGCATCGGCAGCGTGCCGGTGAGCGGTGAAGTGGTGGTGAGTCCCACGGTCAGCACCACCTACACCATCACGGCCACCAACGCGTTCGGTTCCGATGTTTGCAACGTCGCTATAAGTGTCACTGCCGGAGCCGGACCGCGCATTATCCGCTTCACAGCCGGTCCCTTGACCGTTCCAGCCGGCGGCACTTCCACGCTGGTTTGGCAGGTTGAGAATGCAACCACGATTACTATTACTCCGAACATCGGTTCGGTCGGCCTGGTTGGAACGCAGGACGTGGTGGTGACGGCGCCTATCACGTACACCATCACCGCCTCGAACAAATTCGGAACGGTGTCGGCGACGGTCACGATTAATGTGAGCCAGCCAGTCCTGCCGCCAGTGGATCCGGTGATCGTCTCGTTTACGGCGAATCCGCCCAGCAGCACGAATCCGGGAAGCCCGATTGTGCTGACGTGCACGGCCACTAACGCTGCCCAGGTCGTAATCTCGGGCGTAGGCCCGGTGGACGGCAACGGAAACGTCACAGTGTTTCCGCAAGTAACCACGACCTATACTTGTGTCGCAACGAACACGGTTGGGAAACAAGTCTCGAAGAGCCTTACGGTGCCGGTAACTACCGGCGGTGGCGGCGGTGGCGGCGGACCAGTCATCGTTATCAACGCGGCTGGTTGCACCGCCCCGGCGATACCCGGCGG
>CATPCJ010000447.1 GCA_955652915.1 uncultured Bryobacteraceae bacterium | reverse complement strand
TCGTGATCGTCGCGGGCAGTTCATCCCACCTCTGGGTTCTTGTGAGAGTGGGCGCTCCCGAACTCACGCTACAACTCGTTATCAACATGAGAGCACTCACGATAACCGGGAGTACTCGACGTGAGCTCGCGAAGGTCATCTCGATTGGCATTTCACGCTCGCGCTACACAAGAGCAACCTGCTCTTCAGTGGGCTCCGCTCAACAATACCAGGGCTCATCCATGTACGGGATCGTGGCTCGCGGCATCAAGTCGAAATCTTCCGGCAAGGGGCGTTCGGCAACCAAGTCCCAGAGCTTGCGAAAAATCTCACGCCGGGATCCCTTTAGCCCGGCAAGTTTCAGGGCTTGCCCGGCCAACTCGTCCACCGCTGGATCGGAATGCTTCCACCGATACAACAGCGCCGGCTCGTCGAAGCCTGTGGTGACGGCCCGTATGTCGTCCAACTCCAAAAGCCGCGAACCGGCGGTGATCAACAATCGCAGCGCAAGTTGAATTGGTGCGACGTGTTCTAGCAGGTTCAGCTCCAACAGCAATGCGAGCAAGTCCCGATACGAATCGCGCGTGGTCCATGGAGTGAATGCGATAAACGTTGGGGCCAGCGTTAACTGCTCGGCTTGAAATCTGTTGACGACGTCGATGAAGTCGGCGCGGGTGTGTCCCTTATCCAATTTCCGGAGCACGGAGTCGTCGGTCGATTCGACTGCGCTGGTTACGAACAGGCAGCCAGTCTCTTTCAGGCGCGGCAGCAATTCGTGCTGCTGCAGCAGATGTTCAATCTTGATCGTCGCGTCGTAGGACAGTGTGGGAAATTCGTCGTGCAGCGCTTCCACTATGCGGATCGCGTGCGTTGGTCCGTTGAAGAAATCAGGATCGCCGAACGTAATGTGCTGCGCCCCCGCCGCCACCTGCTGACGAATATCTTGCATGACAATCTCATGCTGGACCACACGAAACTTGCCTTGATAAACCGGAACCACCGGACAATGCCGGCAAAGATGTTTGCAGCCCCGGCTCGCCTCCGTGTAGCCCGCGCGTTTCGTGGAACCGTTCATGCGAACCTGCGCATATTGGCCGAGCGGCGGCAGGGCGGATCGCACTGGCGTCAAAAACTGAAGGCGCTCCAATGAAACGATTGGCCCGGATTGCGCGACAATGCAGTCGGCCAGAGAAACCAGGCCAGGCTCGAACTCGCCACCCAAAATCGTGCCCACGCCCAGCGAGCGCAGGTACGCTTCATTGAGCGGCGCATACAATCCATAGCAACAAAGATGCGCCTCCGGATTCAGGCTGCGGATTTTTTCGATCGCCTTCACCGCCAGCCGCGTCGCGGTGTGCATCGGCAAATAAAAAGCGACGAGCTTTGCCTGTCTCGCGGCCGCGGCCGGAAGCGTCTCCACGCTCAGGTCCGCGCAATCCACCTGGTGCCCGTGGGCCGCAAGCCAAGCCGCGGGCGACGCCAGTCCGAATGGCTGCCGTCCCAGTTCATAAGTCGAGACCAGGAGAACTCGCATCGGTTATTTGATCTTGCCCAGCATCTGATAAATCCACAGCAGCGCGGTGTTCATGATTTGCTCGCCCGCGCCGACAGCCACCGGCGAGACGCCCGAGTCCGCGCCATAACCGCCTTCCGCCACTGCTTCGATGGTTGGGAAGTATTGATGGTAGCCGTTGCAGTAACCAAAAAAGAAGAGCTGCCTGACGCGCGCCCGTTGCTTCAAACGCAGCGCGTGATTGGCGAAGAATTCACCGGAAACACCGACCAGCGCGATGTCGCCGTTGAGCAGCGCCACGGTCAAGCGCGGCCGCACGCCATCCGAGTATTCGTCGATAAAGTTGGGAATCAGTTCCGGGAAGAAGGCTTTCTGGTAGGCTCCGACAACCATCGAATTGCTGAAGTCGATTCGAGAAGTGAACCGGAAGCGATCTTCCCTCACGGTGAGCGAAGGATTAGCGATCTCGCGCGGCTCTAAGCTTGAAGCCAGTTTAACAACTTCATCGCCGAGAGCTTTTCCAAATGCCTCATATCCCTTGCGTGGACCGTCGGGCAGAACAGATTGGTCACCCGCGGCGCCTTGCATGAACAGCGCGGCCGCCCCAGTGCGCGCCGTTACTTCATTCTTCATGGCGCCAACATAGTCGGCCGAGAACTTCCAGACGGACGATGGAATTGTGGTTGGATGGCCAGTGAAATTCACTACAATCGCGATCGCCTTACCGGCTTCGTCGTCGATGCGCATGACCGCCAATTCGCGATCGACGGGCTTCGGTTCAATCTTGGTTTGCCGGTTACGGTTGAACCCGTCAAGTTGAACGGACCCCGCCGCCATCCGCGCGGGCACGAGCTTGCTATTCGCTTCAATAATCGCACCGGCGATTCCGTCTTCCAGCTTTGCATAATAACGGAGCGCGGCATCGAACCTACCCTTTCCTTTTCCGGTCTCATCGGACAGCTCCAGCACCGGTCCGTGATGCGTGTGCGAGCCCGCGATGAACGAATACTCGATGCCCGCTTCGTCCTTGATCCTCTTGCGAATATTCTGCAGTGAACGTTCGGCCGGCGCGCGTCCCAGATCCAGACTGACGATCGCCAGCTTCTTGCCGCCGCAATCCAGCACCAGCGCATCCGCATGCAGCGGGTCTTGCACCCCCGTCGATAACGCATCGTGGCGATCGCCATAGCCCCACATCGGCACAGGTTCTTGCGGCGTGATATCCCGCCGCGCAGCGCCAGCACGAAATTGACCCGACGCCGCTACGGCCAAACTACAAAGCAGCACGAACAGACGAGAACTCATGAGAGTTTTGCTTTCAAGAGATCGTTGACCACTGCCGGATTCGCTTGACCCTGCGTAGCTTTCATCACTTGGCCCACCAAATAGCCCAGCACGCCCGTCTTTCCGGACTTGTATTGCTCCACTTGCTTGGCACTCTTCGCGATTACTTCATCGACGATCTTGGCCAGCGAATCCGTATCGCTGATTTGGCGCAGCCCCTCGCGTTCGATGATGGATTGCGCGGATTCGCCGCTCGCAAACATCTTGGCGAAAATCTCCTTCGCCATTTTGCCGCTGATCTCGCCCTTTGCAATCAAGCGCACCAACTCGCCGAGTTCACCCGCTGCCACCGGCGACGCGCTGACGTCCGCGCCTTGCAATGCCCCCAACAGGTCGCCAATAACCCAGTTCGCCGCCGTGCGCGCATCGCCCGCCACGGCGGCAGCCTTTTCGAAATAGTCGCTGACACCGCGCGCTGCCGTCAGCACCTGTACATCGTATTCGCGCAGTCCATAGCTCTCGATGAAGCGGCGGCGCTTGTCCGCGGGCAGCTCGGGCATGGCGTCGCGCAAACGGACCAGCCACTCCTCGCCGATTCGCAGCGGCGCCAAATCGGGTTCCGGAAAATACCGGTAATCGTGCGCGTCTTCTTTGCTGCGCATCCCCACCGTTTCCCCAGTGGCGACGTTGTACGACCGCGTCTCCTGCTCTATTTTTCCGCCGCTCTCCAGTACCGCTACCTGCCGCGAAATCTCATAGTCCACCGCCATTTTGGCGAAGCGGAATGAGTTCAGGTTTTTCACCTCGGCTTTGGTGCCAAATTCTTCGACCCCTTTCAAGCGAACGGAAACGTTGGCATCGCAGCGCAGTTGCCCCTTTTCCATGTCGCACTCGGACACGCCCACGTACTGCATCACCTGCTTCAGTTCCGAAAGATATTCGTAAACTTCGTCCGGCCCGCGCATGTCCGGCTCACTCACGATTTCAATCAGCGGCGTGCCACTGCGATTGAGATCGACGTAGGTATAGCGATCGGAGTCCTTGAAGCCGTCGTGGATGCTCTTTCCAGCGTCGTCTTCCATATGCACGCGAGTGACGCCGATGCGCTTCGCGACGCCGCCAACCAGAATCTCCAGATGACCATGCTCCGCCAGCGGCTGGTCGTATTGCGAGATTTGATAACCCTTGGGCAGGTCGGGATAGAAATAATTCTTACGCGCGAAACGCGAGAACGGATTCACCCGGCAGTGCAACGCCAGCGCCGCCTGGATGGCCATCTCCACCGCTTTGCGATTCAGGACCGGCAGCGCGCCCGGAAGTCCCAAACACACGGGACAAACGTTGGTGTTCGGCGGCGCTCCGAAGCCCACCGGGCACCCACAGAATATTTTGGTATGAGTATTGAGCTGGACATGCACCTCCAGCCCGATGACCGGCTCGTACTTCGCAATCTCAGCCGGCGTGGCAATCGCCGCGATCCCAGAGGACATGCTTCATTTTACAGAACCGCGACCGTAAGGGAGCTGTGAAAAAATCGCTTCGCTCTAAGATCTCGGGCAAGAATGCCGCCGCGACCATTTTGTAATTTTGTTCAACCTGGCACAACAGTAATCGTGGGGCAGGTTGATAACCTGCGGCCGATTGGCAATCGGCCCGTAAGTAATTCCGAATTCAACACCAGGCGGATTGCCAATCCGCGGCAGGATGCCATCCTGCCCCACATAAGAATGTCAAACTCCAGGCACAGGCATTCTTGCCTGTGTAGCACCGGCATTCTTGCCCGTGTTGGTTTGCGACCGCTTCAGTCTATGCGGATGTGTCCCAAAACCCGAGCTGGAACACTTGCCAGACTAGCGCGGACTCTGTCGGCATGGGAAGCGACGTGATTCTGAGCGATCGAAATAAACTGCACCGAACACTTCATCGCATCCTGCATCGCGCTGCCTTCTTTTGCATCCAGGCAAAACCCAACCAATGCACAACCGAGAACGAAAACGCTTTCAAGTATTCTGGACATGTTCCACTCCTTCCGACATACCTAAAGACGGGAATCCACAGCCGTTATTAACAGCGTCTATTGCTTTTGATGGGAGATCGCGGCAGTTCCCAACATTCCACCTAACCCCATTGTTTCCACCGCGGAAGAGGGCACGATCACCATGGAGCCCTTCTCCTTGATGGCTTCGTACAGCATATTCATGGCGCGCAAATGCAGCGCTACGGGGTTGTTGATGTAGACCTTGGAGGCCTCCGCGAACTTGGCCGAAATCTCAGTCTCCGCCGTTCCCAGAATGATACGAGCCTGCCGTTCGCGCTCGGCCTGGGCCTGGCGCGACATGGCATCTTCCAGCGCCTGCGGGATATGCACGTCGCGGATTTCGACGGACTGCACCGTGATCCCCCATGGGTTCGTTTTCTCGTCAAGAATGCGCTGCAACTCCTTGCCGAGCATTTCGCGCTCGGTAATCATCTGCGCCAGATCGTGCCGCCCGATGGATTCGCGCAAGGCGGTCTGAGCGCTCATGGTGATGGCGTTGTCGAAATCCATCACTTCCAGGATCGATTTTTCGGCGTTCCATACCAGCCAAAAGACGATCGCGTCCACATTCACCGGCACGGTATCGCGCGTCAGCGCCGATTCTGCCTTGACGGCGGTAACGCGTACGCGTTGGTCCACATACTTGCTGATCTGGTCGATCACCGGGATAATCATAAAGACTCCCGGCCCGCGCAATCCAATATATCGGCCAAGCCGCAGCACCGCCGCCTTTTGCCATTGATCCGCCACGCGAATTGCGAATAGTAGATACAGTCCAAGGGGCATACCCACAATTGCCGGCACCGGATTGTTCAAATACGCCGATAGCGGTACCGATACCCCGATGCAAAAAATCAGTGCCGCGACGCCGATGGCGCTGATTTGCAGCCGGACGGAGGGGCTATCCTCGCCGCTGGAACGTTTTATCATCGACAGTTGTAATGGCATGGCTTAAGTTCTCCTGTTGGGTTCGTTTTGTAATTCCGTGAAATAGTCGAGCAGTTCCTGCAGCGTAATTCCTTCGGCGCCGGCGCGAGCCAGCAACTCGCCGGCTAGCTGCGCCACTCGACGTTGACGCTCCACTTCATTCACGCGCGGCTTCTTGTCGGTTATGAAGGTGCCCGTACCTTGTTGCGTGGTAAGCACCTCGCGGATTTCGAGCTCCCGATACGCTCGTACAACCGTGTTGGGATTGATCGCTAAATCCACAGCGAGTTGCCGAACCGTCGGCAACTGGTCGCCGGGCTTGAGGCTGCCGGTCGAAATGCCACCCAGCACGTGATCGATAATCTGGCGGTACACTGGAACGCCGCTATGCAGATCCAGCCGGAATTCGAACCGCCGGTCGGATTTGGCTGAGGGGCTCATCTACAATGCTAGTGTACTAGTCTTATAATACACTGTCAAACCTTTTTTGTAACCTCGGTAAACTTCTGACCGTTTTTAGCGTTTAATGGGTGTAGTGAGGCATTCCAATCCCATGAAGAATCGGGCTTTCCTAGCTTTAACCATTGCTGCAAGTTTTTTGGCTCTACCTGGTGTTTCGTCTAACACCAAGTCCAAAGACGCGGACGAAGCCAAGCGGCAATCCAAGCTGTTTCAAAAGAAGCTCAATAAGGACGATCAAATTCTTCACGCGGTGGATCGCCTGACCTTCGGCCCCCGTCCGGGCGATGTTGCCATGGTGAAGAAAATGGGGCTGAAGAAGTGGATCGACCTGCAGCTCCATCCAGATCGGATAAAGGAAAATCCGGCACTCGAAGCTAAATTGCAGCCCCTGGAATCGCTTCGTATGACGCCGATGGAAACCGTGCAGCATTATCCGCCGCCGCAGTTGATTCGAGCGATCGCGGAGGGCCGGCAGCCGATGCCGGAGGACCCGATATTGCGAGCAGCCGTGGAGCGCCTCATCCCTCGTTACAAAACAAAAAAAGGAACCGACGGCAAGGCAGCCGATTCCAATGCGGACATGGAACCAGCCAGGCCTCTGGAAGAAGTTCTGGATTCCACGGAATTGCAAACCATGCGCAGCGGCACTCCGGAAAAGAAAAGCAGTCTCCTGGCGTCGATGCCGGCCGGCAAGCTGGAAG
>CATPCJ010000446.1 GCA_955652915.1 uncultured Bryobacteraceae bacterium | reverse complement strand
TCAAGCAGTCCGGAATGTTTTGGACGGTTCGGGGAGCCAACGATATCATTGCCCTGCGCTGCTGCCATCTCAACGGCCGGTTTGAGGATTACTGGGAGACCCGCGGGGCGGCTTGATCTCCACTTCTATGTCGCACACCCCCTGCCGGCCGATTGGCAATCGGCCCGTTAGCGACAGGCCGATTTACCATCGGCGGCAGGTTATCAACCTGCCCTACATCAAGACCCGCTAAATCACGGGAGCGTTGACCACCTTCAACTTCAGTTGTTGTTGACTTGCACTTTGATCGACTTCGGCTTCGCGACTTCCTTCTTCGGGAGCGCTACGCTCAGAACGCCGTTCGAGAATTCAGCGCGAACATTGTCGGTGTCCACGGTTTCCGGAACTGTGAAATAGCGCACGAAGGAGCCGTAGCTACGCTCCAGACGATGGAATCCCTTGCTGTTTTCGTCCCGCTCGAACTTTCGCTCGCCCTTGAGGGTAAGCGTGCCGTTCTCGATCTGGATATCGATGTCTTTCAAATCGACTCCGGGAACGTCGGCTTTCAACACTAACTCGTTCTCGGTCTCGAAGATATCCACCGATGGAGCCCACGGCCGGTTCGCGGTCTGGTCGCTCAACAGACGGTTGATGGTGTCCTGGAACATCCGCACGCCGGCGGGAAAATCCTCAGATTCGGTGAAAGGGGTAAATTTAACAAGTGGCATTTGGTTGTCTCCTCTATAAGATCTAAATCTAGTACCAGTATAAAATATTAGTGTATAGATGTCAATATATCTTAGCAAAAATATTCTTGACGCTTTTTGTAACTAGGACCAAAATGGTCCGTTATACTAGACGTAGGATTCCAATGCTGCAAATGAGTGTTAGTAGCGTCCCCGTCCGGACTCTCGCTCAGCTCAAAGAGGGCGAACCCGGAACCCTCGATCGCCTCGATCTTCCTGAAGACATTGCGCAACGCCTGATGGAACTCGGTTTTCTTCCTGGACATATAGTGGTACCCGCCCGTAGCGCTCCCGGCGGCGAGCCGCGAGTCTATCGCGTGGATGGATCGGAAGTGGCACTGCGCCGTGAAACTGCCGCCCATTTGATTCTGCGGTCAAGAGACGGAAACGAACCCAAATGAGCGAATGCAGCAATTGCGGAAGCGGAGGCGGATGTTCAGTCGCCACAATGCCTCCGAAATTTCAAACGGCACCCCGCCCGCACGTCGTCGCGATTATCGGACCGCCAAATTCGGGCAAATCGACGCTCTTCAATCGCCTCACAGGACTCCGCCAGAAGGTCGCGAATTTTCCCGGAGTCACCGTGGAACAGCACGTGGGCCGCGCTAAAATGGATGACCACAGCGAGGTCATATTAGTCGACCTGCCGGGTGTCTATAGCCTAAATCCGCGCTCGGAAGACGAGCAGGTCACACGCGACGTGCTGAACGGGCAAATGAAGGATGTGCCCAAGCCCGATTCGGTGCTGCTGATTCTGGATAGCACCAACCTCGGCCGTCATCTGATGCTGGCCGCCCCTATTCTTAGTTTGAAGCTGCCCACGTTGGTGATCCTCAACATGGCGGACGATTTGCGCAACCGCGGCGGGCAGGTGGATACCGCGGAACTCGCCGGCCAGCTTGGAGCGCCCGTCGCGCTCATCAGCGCGGCCAAGGGCGAAGGCATCGACAAAGTAATTCAGTTCATGAAAGGGACCGCCGCCGGAACCAGTTCGCTCGCTCCACCCAAAGTGGAATTGCCGGTCCTGCAGGACATCCCGCGCTGCCGGCAGTGGGCGCATCAGGTTGGGCTGGGCGCGGCGTATCAGGCGCCCACGCCGCCATTGTGGACCAGACGGCTCGACTCGGTTTTCCTGCATCCGATCGCTGGGCCGCTGATTTTCCTGATCGTGGTTGGCGCTGTTTTCCAGACCATTTTCCGAGGCGCAAAACCACTCATGGATGAATTGCAGGCTTTCATACACAGTTCCGGCCCGTGGGTGGGAAGCGCGCTGCCGCCGGGGATATTCCGCTCGCTGTTGATCGACGGCATCTGGAACGGCGTGGGGAACGTCATTGTGTTTCTTCCCCAGATTCTATTGCTCTTCCTCTTTATCGGGATTCTCGAAGACTCCGGGTATCTGGCGCGAGCGGCATTGATCGCCGACCGCACCATGGCGAAATTTGGACTGCAGGGCAAATCCTTCATTCCCCTGATTTCGGCTTACGCTTGCGCTGTTCCGGCAATCATGGCGACGCGCACTATCGAAAGCAAACGCGACCGGCTGGCGACAATTCTGATCGCTCCGCTGATGACCTGCTCCGCGCGACTGCCGGTCTACTTGTTGGTAATAGGCGCATTCATCAAGGACCGGCCATTCCTGGGGCCGCTGCTGGGCACGCAAGCGGCGGCACTCCTTGGTTTATATGCGTTGGGATTCATCGCTGCGATTTTGACTGCGCGGCTGCTGAAGTCTTCCATCTTGAAAAGCGAACGCACCCCCTTCATGCTCGAAATGCCGCCTTACCGCATGCCGACTTTGCGATCGCTCGGTTTACGGCTCTTCGAACGATCCAAGGTTTTCCTGCGGCGCGCTGGAACCGTGATTCTGACCACCGCGGTGATACTCTGGATTCTCGCGAATCTGCCGCTGCATAACGGCCAGCCGCCCGACATCGCCGACAGCTATGCCGGTATGGTGGGGCACGCGATTGAGCCGGTGATCAAGCCGCTGGGCTTCAACTGGAAGATCGGCATCGGCCTGCTGACGTCCATGGCGGCGCGCGAAACGATCATCAGCACGCTGGGCACGATTTACAAGATGGAAGGCAGCTCCGAATCCGTGGGACTGCGCCAGGCGCTGCAAAACGATTTGACGCCGGGCGGCGCCGTAGCGCTGCTGATCTTCTTCGCGTTCGCGATGCAATGCATGTCGACCATCGCCGTGGTGCGCCGCGAAACCGGCGGCTGGAAATGGCCGGCCATACAGTTCGCCTACATGACACTGCTGGCCTTCGTGTGCGCTCTGATCACCAATCAAGTGGTCCGTTCCGGCCTGTTCACCTAGGTCTACTGATCGACCTTCAAAGTCGCGAACACGGGGATGCGATCGACGTCGATGCCGGTTCCATCTTTGATTGGATAGAGCGGAAGATCCTCGGGCGGCATCCCCGGGCGATACAGCCGTGCATGTTTCCATTCGCCCAGCACCTGCACGGCAACGGTCTCCGCCGGAACATCGACGTAGTTCACCAGGTGAATCAGCAGGCTCTTCGCGTCCGGTGTCGCGAGCAGGTTATACAGCACGCTCGACGTGTTGAAAGTTCGCGCTCCAAAGTTTTTGCGAACGGTGGCCGCGTAGGTGATTTCCCACAGTCCTTGGATCTGATTCATTTGCCGGCGATCCGGAGTGAGCCGCTTTTCCGATGACGGCGGGAAGCGCCAGCCGCGCGGTGGATTCAGCAGCACGCCTCCTGACGCTACAAATTCCTGAAGGGCGTCTTTTTGCTGGGCCGAAATCGATTCCGCATCGACGTTCAGCACGACGCGAGCCCCGTGCAGACTTTCCTTGTCGAGCCGTCTTGTCAGCACTGGACGGACCGCGGTGTGCTGCACGCTGAGCATGTCCAGCAGACTGGCCGATAATAAGCCGCCGCTTTCCGTATCCTGCACCACGGCAAACTTGCTGTACGCCTTGTAGTCGCGCCACTCTTTTCGGTTTTCGAAGTAGCCGAGGTAGGCACAGATCTTTTTCCAGTCGACGATTGCTTGCGGTTCGCGCGCCAACAGACGGCGGTCGAGATCTTCATCCAGCGAGACGATCCAGCGCGCGCCCGACATAGCGGCGTCCGCCAGCACTACCCCGTATTGGTCCACTGAGACGGCGCGCTTGGGCGGCGGCCGAACGCCGATCCATTGCGCCGCATCGTTTGCCGCGCGCAGAAATCGAAGGAAACCGGTGTTGGTGTCGATCCATGGATTGCTGGTAGG
Source organism: uncultured Bryobacteraceae bacterium (assembly GCA_955652915.1). Lineage (GTDB taxonomy): Bacteria > Acidobacteriota > Terriglobia > Bryobacterales > Bryobacteraceae > Palsa-89. The sequence goes on along the minus strand of CATPCJ010000446.1, from coordinate 7,107 downwards.
CCCGCTCCTCACCGATCCCCCGTGCTCGATCTGAATACCCGGCCACAAGCCCTCCGATGTTCCGACGATCGCATCGCGACTGTCCAGCCGGATGCGGCGGCGCACGGGAAGCTCGATCACCGTGAGTCCCGAGTTAGCCAGAGCGGATCTAACCTGATCGGCTGCCGGCGCGTCGAAATCGCCTTCGAGCACCACTCCGGTCATTTGAAGCGACGTGGCGCGGCGCGCGAGGCCGGCCAAATCGGTTCCGGCGCGCAAAACTCCCAGCGTTGCGATTCCGCGGCCACTGGCCTTCTTCACCATATCCGGATTCCAGTTCGAGCTTTCTAGCAGGATGCAATTCACCGGCGTTTCCGCGAGCAGTTCGAGTGAAGTGGGATCGCCCGAGCTCCAGCGCACCGGTACCCAATTAGGCATCGCCGCCAGCACGAAAAACGCGAGAAGCATACCTCCGACTGTAGCGAATTCTCTCGACCCGTTCGAATGCGTCTCAATTGTGATAGATTCGCCCGATAGGAGATTCGCATGAGAGCCTATTACCTGATACTCGTTTTGTTCGTTTTTTCCGCTTCGGCGCAGCAGCGGAAACATTTCACGATCAACGCCGGCACTCCGGAGGGCCAGTTACTCCAAAATATCGGCCAGGAGCCCGACGAGTCCAAGAAGCTGGCGCTCATGCAGGATTTTGTTTCCAAGTATCCGAAGCACGAAGGCGTGGCCTGGGTGTACGACCAGATGCAGCAGGTATTCGTCAAGCAGAAGGAATACGACAAGGCGCTGGATGCGGGCGAGAAGGCGTTGGCGGCCGAGCCCGACGATCTGGATGCCGCATACGGCAATCTGAAATCGGCCGAAGGCAAGGAGGATGCGGAACTGGTGAAGGCATGGTCGGTGCGGACTTCGGCGATTGCGCGCAAAGTCAGCGCCGCGCCAGATTCAGCGAACGAGGAGGACAAGCAGCGCGTGGAGTTCGCGAAAGGAGTGGATACCTACACCGAGTACGCGTTATACGCGGCGGCATTGAGGGCGAAAGATCCGGGGAAGATCGTCGACTTGGTGGACGCGCTTGAAAAATCGAACGCCAAGAGCCAGTATCTGCCGCAGTTGTCCGGAAGTTATTTGAACGCTCTGGCACAGGCCGGGCAAACATCGAAGGCTTGCACGGCTGCCGAGAGATTCGCGGCTAAAGATCCGAAAGACGTGGATGCATTGCTTTTCGCGGCGGATTGCGGCCTGCGCCAGAATCAGACCGATAAAGCCGTGAGCTATTCGGGCAGAGCGATGGCGGCGCTGGGATCGAAGCCGAAGCCGGAGGGTTTAAGCGATGAAGATTGGGCCGGCAGGAAACAGGCAATGCTGGGGCGCGCGAGTTGGATCGCGGGCGTCGGCTACGGTATTCAGCAAAAGTACGGTCCCGCCAACAAGGCGTTGCGCGTGGGTTTACCTTCCGTGAAAGGCAACGATCAATTGACTGCCACCGCACTGTTCTATTTGGGGCTATCGAATTACCAGCTCGGCAAGACGCTTACGAACAAGCCTCAGATGCGCGAAGGATTGCGATTCTTCGAACAATGCGCCGCCATCAAGAGCCCGCTGCAAGAGCAGGCGGAGAAGAATGTGCGGGCAATTCGTGGGGAGCTGGGAGTGAGATAGGGGAGTCATTTGGAGCGCTGGCCTGCATTTCACATGTTTGCTCGCCGCATCCTTGCTGTGAGTAAATCTGAATTGAAAGGCTGCTGGTGGACGCTACGGAATTCGAATCGTAGGTGACTTCATAGGAAGTGGAGAGTGCGCCAAGCAGTCCTTCCAACGCCCCTGCAATCTCGTTCACAGCGGCCACACGCACCACGCTTCCTCCGCTGTTTTGGCAAAGCTTTTGTAAATGCGGATTGACGATTGAGTCCGCCGTAGCGACTACCAAACTGTGCACTTGGATGTCTCCGGATTTGGCCAGCAGCAGCAAAGCGTCCGCCTCTGTTTCGTTCAGCGAGGATTGGCCGGAGACCGGACCATCGATCACGAGCAAGTAGCGTTGAGCTTTCTGATTGGCGATCTTCGTGATAAGCGCCTGGGCGGCGCCGGCCAAACCAGACGCCGTGGCGTCGGGCGAGTACGTCAAGATGGTCCATTGATCCTGGATGCGCTTTTGTTGAAGACTTGCAGGATCGACGGTAGCCGGCATGGCGATCCCGATAGCCCGAGCGGCTTCCTGCACTGAATAGCTTGTGACCACACGCTTGTTCTCCTCCAGAGCAAACTGAATGCCGGCGATGCGCGACGCCGGTTTTCCGTCCTCCGAACACACGGATACCCGCAGTTTGCGTTGCGTCGCCATGCTGCATTCAACTTCCGCCGCCGATACTATCAACTTCGGCCCGTTCAATAGCGACACTTTGTTCTTCCGGATTTTGGCCAGGACGTGAAATGCCAGATGACGTACGCGCGTGTCTGCGTCGGCGATCAGCTTGGCGAGCGTCTTTAGAAATCGGGGATCTTGCGTCTCACTCATCACCCAGATGGCGGAACAGCGGAAGAGCGGAGCGGGATGCGCCGACATCTCGAACACAATGGCAATGGAGCGGGTATCGTCAAGCTTGTAGAGTCCCAGGGCGGCATTGGCGGCGGCGCGATTGTCAGTATTGGTAACCGCCGCCAACAGGATGGACCGCGCCTCCGGCGATGAATTTCCCCAAAGCGCTTCAATGGCATTCGCGCGCACCCGATTATCCTTTTCCGGCACGTTCGAATCGGGAAGTTTTGCTTTGCCTTTGACGCGTCCGGCGAGAAGCACGGCCTTCGATCGAACGCGCGGGTTGGGATGCTTCAACAATTCCGCCAGCACCGGCAGGCTGCGGCTAGCATCGGAAAAAGCCGACATGAGCTCAAGCATCCGCTCCGCAGTCTTTGTATCCAGCCGATCCGCGTTCGCAGCGGTACTTGTTATTTTCTTAACGATTCGTATATCGAAACGGGAGTCGAGCTTTTCAAGAATCGACGGCACCCGCAGCAGCAGCGTGAGGATGTAGTTGCTTCCCGGGCTCACCGGCAGTGTCTTTAGAAGTTCGAGCCCGTGTTTTGCAAAATCGATAGTGTCGGACTCCTGGAGGTTCCGCATGGTCTTTCCGGCCTGCGGCGGATTCTGCGCGAACTCATCGACAAGTACCTTGAGGTGCGACTGCATTTGTGCTCTGTGTGTCATATCGGCTTGTTGGGAGTGAGTAAGAGCACGGTCAAAACTGCTATCCTGTGATTTGTCCTCGTAGAGGCGCGGAGGCCATCAGTAGCCGGTTGCGCGTTTCCGGGAGTTTCGGAGCGGCCGGTCGAAAGGGGCCAGATGTCAATTCTCCGCCGAAATCGGCTGTGGCAGCTCTCGCCCGGCACGATTGGGGAGCCAGGCTAATACCTGCTCACTGTCATCCGGAGCTGGTTGAAACAGGATCGGATGGAGCGCTACCGGGGAAGCACGCAAGGCCGTCCGCGTGTATCCTCCGTAACATCTGCTCTGTCCATCCCATTTATGTATGAATGTATTTGAACTAACACGGGCGTTAGTGGATATCGAATCCATCACGGAGAACGAAGAGCGTGTCGGCGAAATGCTGTTTGCGCAACTCTCGGCGCTCGCGGAGAGTCACGGCGGTCATGTGGAGCGGATGCAGGTGGAGCCGAACCGCTTCAATGTGCTGGCTTGGTGGGGCAATCCCGTAGTGACACTTTCCACTCACATGGATACCGTTCCGCCGTTCTTTGCGTCGCGTGCAGACAACGAATACATCTGGGGACGCGGCGCGTGCGATACCAAGGGCATTATCGCGTCCATGATTTTCGCGGTGCGCGAATTATTGGAAGAAGGCGCGCGCAATATGGCGCTGCTGTTTGTGGTCGGAGAAGAACGCAACAGCGCGGGCGCTTTCGAGGCGGCCAAACATACGCGCGGCTCGAAGTTCATCATTAATGGTGAGCCGACGGAAAACAAATTGGCGCTGGGGTCGAAGGGGGCTATGCGCCTGGAATTGGTGGCGACGGGCCGCATGGCGCACTCGGCTTATCCTGAGCTGGGGGAATCGGCGATTGAGAAACTGCTGGATGCCCTACAGGAAGTACGCCGGATTCCGCTTCCAACGGACAGAATCCTGGGGCCCAGCACGTTGAACATCGGCACAATTAGCGGAGGACGTGCTCCAAACGTCATCCCGGATCATGCCCACGCCGAGGTTTTCATAAGACTCGTGGACACGGGAGACGCAACGCGATCATTGGTGAAACACGCAGTAAGTGGCAAGGCGGAAGTTAAAGAAGTCCTGGTGGTGCCTGCGGTACTTCTGGGTTCGTTGCCGGGATTCGACACAACCGTAGTTGCGTTCACCACCGATATTCCGGCCTTCGGGGATGCCTGGGGCAAACCCTATTTGCTCGGCCCCGGCACGATTCACGTGGCGCACACATCCGAAGAAAGAATTTTGAAGAGTGAGATACAGGAAGCGATTCAGATTTACAAACGAATGGTCAAAGAACTGATGATCAGTTAGCAGGCTGGTGAAAAAGAACGCTCCCTTGGCGAGGAGCACTCACAAAGCCTCAGCTTGTCAGCGGACAAGGTCGCCTGGGGAGGAAGCCTCTTGCCAACGGTCGCGGCTCTGTAAGAGTTTTTCAGCATCCTGTTGGAAACGAGAGAAGTGGTGATGCAACCGAAGATTGAAGTTGGAATTTTAGGCGCAACCGGAATGGTGGGCCAACAATTCGCCAAATTTCTGCAAGGGCATCCATGGTTCGAGATCACGTGGCTCGGGGCCAGCGATCGCTCGGCGGGAAAGTTTTACCGTGAGGCCACCGGTTGGCGGCTGGATGGAGCCATGCCCGCCAACGTAGCCGGACTCCGCGTGCAAGAATGCAAACCGGATGATGCTCCGCGGCTGATGTTTTCTTCAATGGACGCTTCGGTGGTCACCGACATCGAGCAAGCCTTCGCGCGGGCCGGTCACGTGGTGGTCTCCAACTCGCGGAATCATCGCATGGAACCGGACGTTCCGCTGCTGATCCCGGAAGTGAACCCCGATCATTTGAAAATCATTCCGCTGCAGCAACGCAAGCGTGGCTGGAAAGGCCAGATCGCCACCAATCCGAATTGCTCGACAATCGTGCTCGCGCTGGCTTTGGCTCCGCTGAAGCAGTTTGGCATTCGGCGCGTAATCGCCACCACCATGCAAGCCATCTCCGGCGCCGGCTATCCGGGCGTCGCGTCCATGGACATCAACGGAAACGTCATTCCCTATATTGGCAATGAAGAGGAAAAAATGGAGTCGGAAACCCAAAAGATACTGGGCGATTTCGCGGGCGACAGCATCATTCCGCTGGCCGCCAAGGTAAGCGCGCAGTGTAATCGCGTACCGGTGGTGGACGGTCACATGGTTGCGATTAGCGTCGAACTGGAGCGCAAGCCGGAGCTGCCGGAAATGATTGCGGCGATGTCGACTTTCAGCAGCGCGCCGCAGGAGCGGAAGCTGCCCAGCGCTCCACCCAACCCGATCATCTACCTGCCGGAGAACGATCGGCCGCAGCCGCGCCGCGACGTTGAGCGGGAGCGCGGGATGGCGGTTTTCGTGGGCCGCCTGCGCAAATGTCCGGTGTTGGATTTCAAGTTCATGGCACTGGGGCATAACACTATTCGGGGGGCCGCGGGCGCCGCGGTGTTGAATGCGGAACTTATGTATTCGGAAGGATTGCTGGATTAGCCGATGATCATAAGTCATGTGGGGCAGGTTGATAACCTGCGGCCGATTGGCAATCGGCCAGGAAACTACGTAGAAATCGAAAGGCGGATTGCCAATCCGCGGCAGGTTATCAACCTGCCCCACAAGGATGGGCACCACATCCGATGATCGTAATGAAGTTCGGCGGCACCTCGGTTGAATCCGCCGTGGCGCTGGAGCGTGTCGCCGAAATCGTAAAATCGCGAGTCGACCGCAAGCCAGTGGTGGTCGTGTCGGCGATGGGCAAGACCACCAATCGCCTGCTCAAGATCGCGAATCTTGCCGTCACCGGCCAGCGTGAGGAGGCGCTGCGTGAGCTGGTGTCCCTACGCGATTACCACTTGCGCGAGTCCGGCATGGAGCGCACGGTGGAAGAGCATTTCCAGGAGCTGACCGAGCTGGTGAAAGGTCTGGCCGTTCTGGGCGAGCTGACGCCTCGATCCATCGATGCAATCTCCAGTTTTGGCGAGCGCCTCTCCAGTCTCATCGTCACCAACTATTTCAAACGTCACGGGCTAAACGCAGTGCATCTGGATTCGCGAAAGGTGATCGTCACGGATCGCCGGCACACTCAGGCTCTTCCACTTTTCGAACAAACCTATGCGAGGCTGGCCGCGGCCGTTCCGCCCCTCGTACAGCATCACGTGGTGGTGATGGGTGGATTCATCGCGGCTACCGAAGACGGCGTTGCGACGACGCTGGGCCGCGGCGGGTCAGACTTCACGGCGTCCATCGTTGGCGCTGGAATAGGCGCGGAAGAAATTCAAATCTGGACCGACGTGGATGGCATGCTGACCGCCGACCCAACCATTTGTCCGGACGCGCATCGCGTGAAAATGATCTCGTTCACGGAAGCCGCGGAGCTGGCGTATTTCGGCGCCAAAGTGCTGCACCCGGCCACGGTGCTTCCCGCCATCGAACGTAATATTCCGGTGTTGATCCTGAATTCACGCCGGCCGGAGGTGGATGGCACGCGCATCATGTCCGAGAGTATTCCAAGCAAGAACGTGGCGAAGTCCATCGCTTGCAAGAGCAAAGTGATCGTGCTCAACATCCGCTCCACGCGCATGTTCATGGCGCACGGGTTCATGCGTAAAATCTTCGAACTTTTCGACCGCTACGAAACTTCGGTGGACATGGTGGCCACATCCGAGGTCAGTGTTTCGCTGACGGTGGATCAGAGCGAGCACCTGCAAACCATCGTGCATGCCCTGCGCGAATTTTCCGAAGTTTCGGTGGACGAAAATCAGGCTATCATCTGCATGGTGGGCGAAAATATGCGCCACAGTCCCCGCGTCGCTTCGCGCGTGTTCAAAGCGCTGGGCGATATCAACGTCCGCATGGTGTCGCAGGGCGC
>CATPCJ010000445.1 GCA_955652915.1 uncultured Bryobacteraceae bacterium | reverse complement strand
TTGAAGTCCTCCGTTCGGGGGAATGCTGTGAAACTAATGGATCTCGAGGCGCCCAGATATCCGGAAGCCGTCAACCCAAAAGAGATTGAAAACCCCGACGACCGTCCACTCTCGTTAAAGTAGGAGCTGTCGATAGCATACGTCCCGTCCGCGGCAGTGGTTACGCTCACCGTAGTGGCGCCGCCCCGAAAGGTGCTCATCGGGTTGCGGGAAACAGACACTGCAACACCCGCAATGGGTGCGTTGGTGCTCGAATTCCGCACTGTTCCACGCACCACCGTCCCACCTGTCGCTAGCGTGAAATCCCGAATCACGGGCAGGATAGACTGTGCTCCTAGGTCCGGTACGGCAGCAGGGGGTGCCTCGAAATACCCCGATACTCCCACGTAGAGATTGCCGCTGAGCGCGCCCCCAAAGGACATAATGTCGCTGCTAGCAAAGCGGTATATACCATTGGAATCGGTTGTCGCGTTCCCGTACCCGCCGCCGTAGAAAAATGCTCCCGCGCCTGCAATGGGCAATCCGGTCACGCGATCGGTGACCTTGCCTTGCAACACCGGCTGTGCCATCAGCAGCGTGCTGCATCCGGTCATTAGAACCAAACTGTAGAGAATCGACACAACGTGAGGCGGTAAAAAAGTATCACGGTGTGACACGCAGTCTCCTTTTTGGCTGTTCGGCCCTCGCCGAAAATAGCCGAAGGGCCATCGCGGGTGTACCTACTATATGAGGAGTACCGTCCGATGTCAAACGAAGATCCTGATGAGATGGTCCAGCAATTGGGACGCGATATCTCTGAGACGATGCCGCGCTGGAAGCCCCGCGGGACCTTGTCGGGAGCCGGGGGAGGCAGCGCGAAACCTCTGGCTAATTGATCTGCGGCGCCGGCGTCTTCTTAGCACGCGCCGCATGACTTTCCGAACGCATCATTTCCAGCATCTGTTCCAGCAACCGCTCCGGAATCGTCAAAGACAAAGTCATGACGTTGCCCGCCGTCTTCAGTTCCATCGTGTCCAGCAACGTTGCCACCTTGTCCACGGTCTTATCGTTCTGCCGATTCACCTGCACCATGCTAGCCAGAAATTTGAAAACATCCACCAACGCTTCGGCATCTTTATCGGACCGCGTAACCGCCTCGCCTGAAATTGCGACGGTGTCACCAAAGCGAATGCCGCCGCTGGCCTGGTGCACCGCCGCCAGAAGATTCCCTTTCATGGCGCTGCTGAGATTCGGATCCGGCATGGCGCCCGCGAACTCGGAGATGGGAACCAACGTCACGAACCAGAAATCATTCTTGGCGCTCAAGTCGCTCACCTTCGCCATCAGTGTTCCGCTCGCGGGAGTATTGGACTGCTTACGCTGTATTGCTGCCTTCACGGAAGCCAGATCGCCCATCACCGCGTTCGCCGAATCGAAGAAAGCGACTCCGCTCACGTTTTGCGCTTTGCCCTCCGGAGTATAGGTCAGGATATTGACGCCCTGAAAACCGACCGTCACGCCGCCATGGGCAGTCGCGGCCGAAGTGATCGATCCCAGGTTGAAATTGCCACGCGCCGCAACCAGCCAGCGGCTTTCCGGCGTGGCTTGCTCCCAATTGGACGCCATTATAATTTCCGTGACGTCGCGCCGCGGATCGAAGCCCGTTTGCGCCATGAATTTCTTGAAAGTGTCGTCCTCAACCTGCATGTGCGAGAGCACGAACTGGCCGAACAAAGAATTCTTGGTTTGACTGACTTGCAATCCCGCGACAACCTTGGCGTCGGGCATCACCAGTCTCAAGAGGGCCGGGTCCGCCGCGGCGAAGGCGGCCATCTGGGCGGCGAAAATCAGCACAAAAGTATTCCGTAGCTTTACCATGAAAACCTCTCTATACAATACGAGCCTAGCATGTGAAAAGTTCGCTAGGATACTTTCAGTCGCGTGAAAGTCTATGATCTATTCGCAATTCGTTTGACCATCTGGTTTCCCGTGTCGTTGAACTTGGCAGAACCGAGCGCTTTTACTGCCCTTCTCGGACCGCCTCCTCACCGCACTGAGGACAGCATCATGTACGAAGCCGGCGATACTCTCCTATTCTTCACGCTTTCCGACCGGCGTCAACAAGTGCCATTTGAAAAGGAAAAAGTTGGCCTAAATCACATTGCCTTTGGCGTGCGCACCCTTGAAGAACTGCAAACGATTCAGGCACAACTGGATCATGCCGGACTTTCCCACAGCGGAATCACGCTGGATCGATATGGCTTGAAGGAGTTCATCTGGCTCGACGATCCCGATGGCATGCGAATCGAATTCTACTTGCGGGAGCAATAGGCGTAGCGCTGGCGCCAAGAGTGTTGGCGACGTCAGCACGCCGCCGAGTAGCGCTCAACCAGTGAATCGAAAAATCCGCGTTCATCGGTGTTAATCGGCGGCGAATATTTTTTCGCAGCCGTAAACCAACATCTCTCAAAATCTTACTCCGCCGCCGATCAACGCCGATCGGACAGGAATGTGGATTTCGATTTGTCCATTTAACTTTTGCACGCCCCCTAAGGCTGGACGAGCGGCGCTGCTGGCGGCGCTCCGTGTTGTGGCGCTGCTTGTGACGCTGCTTGTGACGCTGCTTGTGGCGCTGCTTGTGGCGCTGCCGGCGGCATTACCTGTTGCGACGCCGCCGAACTGCTCTTGTCCCGCGGCTCATCCGGGGCCCGGCCCGCATTTCGAATGTTCATAAAGCGGTTCAGGGTATCGAACCAGAACGGCGCGCCCAGCGACACTGCCAAGGCTGTAATGAGCCAGCCCAGGAAGTGATCGGAGATAATCTCACACGCCGTTTGACACCATCCGCTCGTGCCACCAAACTTGTCGCGATCCCTCTTCCAGCCCGTCAGCTCTCCCAGTTCCTTTTGCTCGTCCTGCAAGAGAGCTTCCTCGGGCGAAGAAGGCGCCTTCGCTGGCGTGCTCGCCGTCGCGGGAGGCGGCTCCTTGGACCTTTTCTCCGCAAGGCTCACCACCGTGGCGCGCACGGCCGGATTGGTCCAGAGAATGCGGGCCACGGACAACGCGTCGGCGTTAACCATCAGCGTGACCAGGCTGGCCAGGACTACAGCGTTCCGTTGCGCGTTCTTCTTGTACCATCCCGTCACGCGGTCCATGCCGCTGTTGAACCATTCCTCCACATTTTTGTGGAGCGCGCCGGCATCCGGCGAGATCTGAATCAGAGCTCTTATGGCCTTTTGATAGTCCGCATCGCCGCTAGCGCCCGCAGCCACCGCGGCCATGTCGGTGGGCCTGCCCCCGGAAATATTATCAAGTAGCGCCGTAGCGAACTTCTCAGCCGGAAGATAGGAAGGCATCCGATCGTCTTGCGGCTTCAGGGATTTGATCAGAGGGTGCTGGTACAACTCTTTCTTGAAGGCCGCATCGCAGTTCAGCAAACGGTCGATACCCCGGTCAAGGTACTTGGACCGTGTGTCTCGCCAACTGGCGAACATCTCGCCCACCGCTGTACAAATAAGCGCGAGCAACAGAAAGAAAAAGCTGAGGCCGATGGCGACGTCAAGAACCGGCGTGGCTAACATAATGCTCCTCTCGCGGCGTATCGTCCGGTCAATACGGCGGACCGATTTGGCGTCGCACAAATCAATTATTCGGAATGCCTAGGTAGTATAAGAAGGCTTTCAAAAACAATCAAGGACTTTTTCAGGCGGCAGGGATGATGCGGCCCGGCGCGTCGAATCGGCGCTACGCCGGCACTTGATCGACTATCTCGATCCCATACGCATCCAGCCCAATCACTTTACGCGGATGATTCGTCAGCAACCGAATCGTGTGCAGGCCAAGATCGGATAAGATCTGCGCGCCTAGTCCGCTTTCGTGCAGCAGTTGCTTTTGGCCGTCGGGAGTGGAATAGCCGATGTGATGCCGGATGCCGGGTCCGGTTTGATGCAGATAGACCAGCACGCCGGCGCCCTCCGCGGTTATGCGTTCCAAAGAATTTCGAATCATTTGCCGGCACTCGCATTCGGTGGACCCGAAAACGTCGCCGTAAATGCAATGCGAATGCATGCGCACCAATACATTTTCGCGGCCGGCCACCTCACCGTGAATCAGGGCCAGGTGCATTTCTGAAACGATGGTGCTGCTGTAGACGATGGTCTTGAAATCGCCAAATTCCGTTCGCACGCAGCCTTCCGATTCACGGCGCACGAAGCGTTCGTTCTGCAGCCGGTAGCGGATCAGATCGGCAACGGAGATCATTCGCAGATCGTGGCGCTCGCAAAATTCGCGAAGCTGCGGAACACGCGCCATCGACCCGTCGTCGTTCATGATTTCGCAAATCACTCCACCCGGCCGCAGTCCGGCGAGCCGTGCCAGATCCACCACCGCCTCGGTCTGGCC
>CATPCJ010000444.1 GCA_955652915.1 uncultured Bryobacteraceae bacterium | reverse complement strand
TGACGGTATTGTTCATTGCGCGATTCTTGTATTTGGGAACGTAGGCGGGAAGACAGGCCAGGAGGCCTGTCCCACGAGAACTGGATTGGTTTGCGGTGCGGGTTTGTGCTTCACTGTTCGTTTGCGGAGAGCCATGATGCCCACCAGACCCGAACCGATCAGGAGGAAGGTGGCTGCTTCCGGAGTTGGATCCATCGCTTGGGCTGTGCGGAAATTGTCGACAAACTCCCAACTGCTAAGGGGCGCTCCCTGGAGTGTCAAATCTATAAAGGTGATCGGAGTATCGGACGTGACTCCAAAGAAGGCCGGCGGATTGCCAATAGCGTTGGTCGCGACCGAGTATGGCGTTCCGTTCCCCTTCAAATAGGTTGACGCCGTGTCGGCGCTGATCGTGAAGACCAGTGCATTCGGATTTGCACTGAAAACATTTAAACCGAATGCGTTGACCGGAGTTAGGAGTGCTATGTGGATATACGGAACTGATGTCGTACTGTTGATAAAGACATACGCTGCCTTGCCTGTGCCAAAGTTCTGCCATGAATTCGCGGCCGGGTCATCGATCGCGATCGCGAAACCGCCCAATCCAGAGAATTGCACGGCTGCGTTTCCCAGAATGCCGGTGTTGAAATCCATCAATGCTTCGCCGCTCGTCATAGCCTGCCAACTTGCCAACGTGCTGTAGGTGGTGATGGTCGTGGCCGACGCGGGTGCAACTGTCATGGTCACTGCCGCAATGCTTACCACTATCAAGTAGCTAAAGTTTTTCCCGAACATTAGTACCTCCCGTTGAAAAAGGTGTCCGCCCGAACGCGGATTTCGCCATACAGAGACACAACTCCGCAGGCTATTCAGTAGCGTTCTAAACTTTTATTTTTGACGAAAGCTCGAAACTTCTAAGTGCGGACGCGCCAACTTTGCTCTCGCAAAATTATGCATATCCCTTGATGTTTGAGAGGGTTACGACTGTCCGGGATAGACTACTTCAGCGACGCGGCGATTTTCCCGCCGTTATTCTTTGGCCTTGGCAAGGATCAAAATTTGATTGACATTGAGCGTGAGCGATCGGCCTTCGCGCACAATCGGTTTGCCGTTGACGACCACGTCTTCGACATCGGAACCCTTGAACTCACCACTGAAACCTTTTTTGTGAGCGGGTAGTCCGTATGAAGCGTTCCTCTGCCTCATCTCTCAGAAAGGGGCTGGATGGGCCTTCTTGATGAAGATTGCGGCCAGGCCTATACCGAGGACCACAAGAGATGAAGGTTCTGGAACGGCCGTACCTGTAAGCGTGAATGCTTGATTTCCACGGAAACTTTCAATCCCACCCGGCCCTTGCTGATTCCACACCGATCCGTCACCGAACCGAGTCGCGTCATAAGCGTTGGGTCCGACAGTGCTGTTCGCCCATTCAAAGAAGTTCGGGGACTTGTCTGACTCTAAGATTGAAATCCAGGTTTGTACCCCACCAAGAACTGGTACCGATGTGGGCAAGGAGTCCACAGAAAAGGTATAGATCTTCCTGCCTTCAAACACGACGCCCGAGTCCGCAACTGCCGCGGAAACGTTGGCACTGTAGAATGGAGTAACCACGGGAAGACCGCTTGTGTCCGCAAAAAAGCGGATTACGAAGGCGATGTTTGTCACGCTGGGACTTAGATCGAAATTGAAGTACGATCCCGACCAGCGCACCCCCGTAATAGACGCGGCAAAACTCAGCATGAACTGGTCGGCGATTTGCTGTTGGCTAAGGTCACTGAACGATCCGCGATCGGTTTGGTTGAGCACGGGCTGGTCATATAAAACAACACTCGCATCGAGGCACGTCGCTGCCGCCAAACAGAAACTAACCGTTCTGAGCGGAAACCAACGTGAGATTTTCATTTTCCTCTTCCGGACCAGGCCCGAATCGCTTAATAAGTCTATCATAGGCGCCGCTGCCAATTCCAAGGCCCCTGGCCCTTGGCACACCCTATCGACAAACTCACGAGGGTTACGTCCGGCCCGATAGACTACTTCAGCGACGCGGCGATCTTAGCGCCGTATTCTTTCGCTTTGGCAAGGATCGAAATTTGATTGAGCGTGAGCGATCGGCCTTCGCGCACAATCGGCTTGCCGTTGACGACCACGTCTTCGACATCGGACCCTTTGAGTGCGTAAACGATTTGCGAATAGACGTTGTACATCGGCACCGCATGTGGCCGATCCAGCCGCAGCGTAATCAGGTCGGCGCGTTTGCCAGGCTCGAGAGAACCGATTTCCTTGTCGAGTCCCGCCACGCGCGCGCCAAGAATCGTCGCCATGGCGATGGCCTGCTCGGCCGGAAGAGCCGTGGGATCGCCGGTGGTCACCTTTTGCAAATTGGCGGCGAGATTCATTTCTTCCATGAGATCGAAATCGTTGTTGCTGCCCGCCGGACCGTCCGTGCCCAGGCCAACCGGAATTCCGAGACTGAAAAGCTTCCCGATCGCCGCCACGCCGCTGGCCAACTTCATGTTGCTGGAAGGGCAGTGCGCGATGCCGGTGGCGTGCGCCTTGAGAATCTTCATGTCGGCGTCATCCAGCCAGACTCCGTGCGCTGCAATGACCGGTCCCTCCAGAACGCCCAGCAGATCCAGCAGGCGCGTGGGGGACATGCCCCGCGTTTTTAAGGCATCGTCATTCTCGCGCTTGGTTTCGGAGAGATGGATCAACAGCGGAGCCTTGTATTTATCCGCCAGCTTTCGCGCTGCCCGCAGATCGGCGTCCGTGTTGGTAAAAATCGCGTGAGGCGCAACGGCCGCAACTATCAGAGGATCGCCGTGGTATTGTTGCAGGAATTTCTCCGTGAGCTGCAGCGCGTCCTTGGGAGTTGCGCTATCCGGCGATTTGAATTGCAGAATGGTCTCGCCGAGCACCCCCCGCATGCCCGCTTCCTTGGTGGCTTGGGCGACGCGGTCCTCGAAATAATACATGTCCACGTAGGTCGTGGTGCCCGAGAGCATCATCTCCAGACACGCCAGGCGCGTGCCCCACAGAACGAAATCGGGCGTGACGTTTTTTGCTTCGGCGGGGAAGATGTATTTCTCGAGCCAATCCTGCAACCGCAAATCGTCGGCGATTCCGCGCAGCAGCGACATGGCTGCGTGGGTGTGCGTGTTGACCAGCCCCGGCATGATGAGCGCGGTGGGCCGATCCAGCCGCTGCCGGGCTTGGAATTGCTTTTCGATGTCGGCGCGCTTCCCTACGCCGACGATCCGGTCCGCGCGGATGGCGATGGCGCCATCTTCGATGAGGCGGTGCTGCGGGTCCATGGTGACGACGTAGTGTGCGGTGTAGATCCAGTCGGCTGGCTCGGCGGTCGCGAGAGTGCAGAAGACGAATAATAGCAGGAGAGCTAGTTTGTAGGGCAGGTTGGTAACCTGCCGCCGATTGGCAATCGGCCCGTAAGTAATTCCGGGTCCAACACCAGGCGGATTACCAATCCGCCGCAGGATGCCATCCTGCCCCACGTAAGAATGTACTGGTCTAATCAAGGAACGATGCATCGAAGGGCCTTGGAAAAAGATCTTTCATTCTCAAGGATTCTGTTTTGCCTTGCAGATTTACTAGAATCAATTCGGCGTTGCCGCAGAATTCCCAGAGGATCTGGCGGCATGCACCGCATGGCGGCGTTAGTACATCTGTGTCGGCGGCGATGGCGATGCGCGTGAATTTTCGAGCGCCTTCGGAAATAGCTTTGAGGACTGCGACACGCTCGGCGCAGACGGTCAGGCCGTAGGTAGCGTTCTCCACATTGCAGCCCGTGAAGATCCGTCCGGTTTGATCTTCGAGGGCCGCACCCACTTTGAATTTGGAAAATGGCGCGTGTGCGTTTTCACGCGCGGCCAGAGCGGCTTCTAATAGTTTGCTCATAACCGCGGCAGCAGAGCTTTCAAAAACCGCACCAGGGTGTCGCGCACACGCCGGCCGGTTTCCAGCACTTCCTCATGGTTGATTTTCTGGGGCAGGATGCCCGCGGCCATATTCGTGACGCAGGAAATGGCAAGCGCGCGCATTCCCAGGTGATTCGCTACGATTACTTCCGGCACGGTCGACATACCCACCAGGTCCGCGCCGATGGTGCGCATGTAACGAATCTCCGCGGGAGTCTCGTAGCTCGGTCCGGTGACCGCCGCGTAGACGCCCTCGGCCAGCGTAATTCCTAATTCGCGGCCGGCCTGTTGGGCAATCGCGCGGCACTCGGCCGAGTACGCGTCCGACATGTCGGGAAATCGCGGTCCCAGTGCGTCGTCATTCGGTCCGATGAGCGGATTGGATCCTTGCAGATTGATGTGATCGGAAATCAGAACAAGCGCGCCCTGGCCATACGACTGATTGATTCCGCCCGCTGCGTTGGTGAACACTATCGTTCGCACGCCCAACCCATGCAGCACTCGAACGCCCATGGTCACCTGCGACGGCGTGTAGCCTTCGTACAAATGACTCCGCCCCGCCATCACGGCGACATCCAGCCCGTCCAATTTTCCGAGGACGAGTTTTCCCGCGTGCCCGATGGCCGTCGACGCTGGCCATTGCGGAATATCGGAGTAGGAAATTTCCGTGGGGCCGGTCAGCTCATCGGCGAACGCGCCCAATCCGCTGCCCAGTACGACGGCAACTCGCGGAGTTGCGTTGGCGCGGGCACGAATATATTCGGTCGGGCTTTGCATTACAGCGTCATATCAACATGCCGGCGATGCAGGCCGACATGAAATTCGCCATGGTTCCGGCCGCCACCGCCTTCAATCCCATGCGCGCCAGATCGGACTTGCGGGTAGGGGCAAGCGCGCCAATTCCGCCGATCTGAATGGCGATCGAGCTGAAGTTTGCGAATCCGCACAAGGCATACGTGGCGATGGTGAACGAGCGCGGATCCAATTGCGGGCGCATCGGACCCAGTTGCTGAAACGCGATGAATTCGTTCAACACCAGGCGCGTGCCGAGCAGATTCCCGATAGATGCGCAGTCGTTGTACTTCACTCCCAACAGCCAGGCAACCGGCGAAAACACATAGCCGAAGATCTGTTGCAGGGTGATGTTGAAATAACTGAGAATTCCGTTGCACATGGCGATCAGGGCCAGGAACGCGATCAGCATGGCCGCGATGTTCAACGCCAGTTGCAATCCATCGCCCGCGCCGCGCGCCGCCGCATCGATGATGTTCACGCCGGGCTTCTCTACCGTGACCTTCACGCCCCCCGCTGTAGCCGGTTGCCCGACTTCGGGCACCAGAATCTTGGCCAGCATGATGGTGGCCGGCGCGGTCATGATTACAGCCGTCAGCAGGTGTTGAATCTCGACGTGCGCCATCAGCACATAGGCCGCCATCACGGCGCCGGAGACGTGCGCCATGCCGCTGGTCATGACGGTGAACAGCTCGGATTCGGTGAGGCCCGCCAGAAACGGGCGGATGGTCAGCGGGGCTTCGGTCTGGCCCATGAAAATGCTGGCCGCGACGTTGGTGGATTCGGCGCCGCTCGCGCCCATCACCTTTTGCATTACCACCGCCATCGCGCGCACCAGAATTTGCATCACGCCGAGATAATACAGAATCGCGAAGAGGCTGGAAATGAAAATGATGATCGGCAGCACTTGAAACGCGAAGACTACCGGCTGGCTTCCGCCAAGCTGATCTCCGAAAACAAATTTGCTGCCGGCCGCTGAGTAGCCGATCAGCGCATTTACTTTTTCACTGGCAGCTTTGAAGATGAACCCGGCCTGGGTGCGCAGGACGATGAACGCAAAGACGAGCTGCAGCCCCAATCCCCAGAGGACCACCGATGGACGAATCGAGCGCTTGTGTTTGGAGAATAAAAAGCAAACCAGAAGGATCGCGGCGATACCGAGGATCCCGGTGAATCGGCCCATGTTCGGATTAGCTTACCACTTCGAGGATTAATTCGCGCTCCTCCGGCGCGGAAGCGGAAATCCGGAAGGCATCTTCGATCTGCTGGGATGCTTCTTCGACATTTTCCTCGCTGGTGTAATACAAGCGGCAAAGCACGGCGCCGGCTTCAATCTTCTGGCTGACTTTCACTTCCAGAATCACGCCGACTGCCGGATCGATGGAGTCTTCTTTCAGATTTCTGCCGGCCCCGATCAGCGAGGACGCACGGCCAATTCCCTCGGCGTCGATGGCGCTGATGTATCCGGCGCGCGGCGAAGCAATTTCGCGAACCCCGGTGGCATTGGGCAGCAGCTCGAAACGATCCAGCACCTGCGGATTCCCGCCTTGTGCCGCGATTACTTCCTTGAACTTCCGGTAGCCGGATCCATCCAGCAACTTTTGCTGCGCGATTTCCCGGGCTTCGTCGAGAGTGGGAACCAGCTTGGCCAGGAAGATCATGCGCGCGGCCAATTCCAGGGAGATGCGTGTGAGATCGGTGGGACCCGCGTTCTGCAAGGTCTGCGAAACTTCCATCACCTCCAGCGCGTTGCCCACCGCGTAGCCGAGCGGCTGGTTCATGTCGGTGATCAGCGCCTGAACTCGTTTGTCCATGCGGCGGCCGATCCCTACCATCATCTGCGCCAGCTTGCGAGCATCCGTTTGGCGCTTCATGAACGCGCCAGTGCCGACCTTGACGTCCAGCACGATCGCATCCAATCCCACGGCCAGCTTCTTGGACATGATCGAGGAAGCGATCAGCGGGATGGATTCCACAGTCGCGGTTGCATCGCGCAACGAATAAAGCTTGCCGTCCGCGGGAGCGACTTCCGGAGTCTGGCCGATAAACGCCAGACCATGAGCCGCGAGTTGGGTCTTGAATTCCTCAATGGTGAGATCGGTGCGGAAGCCGGGAATCGCTTCCAGCTTATCCAGCGTACCGCCGGTGTGCCCGAGCCCGCGGCCGGAAATCATGGGAACGATCACGCCCGCGGCGGCGGCGAGCGGCGCGGAAATCAGACTGGTCTTGTCGCCCACTCCTCCCGTGGAATGCTTATCGACCTTCATTCCGGGAATGGAGCTGAGGTCGACAATTTCGCCCGAGCGCATCATGGATTCGGTGAGTGAGCTGACTTCCCGATCCGTCATGCCGGAGTAAAACACGGCCATCAGAAAAGCTGACATCTGATAATCCGGGATTTCATTCCGGTTATAGCCGTCCACTAGCGCGGTGATCTCTTCCGGCGTTAACTCATCCCCATCTCGTTTACGGTGGATCAAATCGACAGTTCGCATTATAAGTTCTTCAGGGTACCATCTGATGTATTTGAAAGTAAAGGATTCGACGCGCCAATTGGAAACGGCGCACCAAGGAATGCCAACAATTTACCCGACTGTTGCTATATGAATGGTAACGCACTTCGCCGCACGTTGCTGGCAGGTGGCGATTAGCGGATCAGAGGTTCGGGGCTGGCGGCTGGGGCTGGGGCTCGGAACCGGAAACTTGAGACTGAGGAGGATGTGGTTTGGGTTCGTTTTGCAATTCTCGCTATTTGCGTTGCGCAGGCCAGTGGCGGGAGGTATGGGATTGAAGTGTCGACGAGAGTAGGGGCGATGGCGTCGCTTGTTGGCAATGCTTTCAACTCGCGCAGGCAGCGGTGGAAGGCGCGCTCAATGCGGGTTTGGTGGCGGGCCAAGCGATCGAGTTTGGTTTGGATTTCGGCATTGTCGAGGATTTCCGAGTAGGATTTCGCGGTAGAGGCGCCCACCAGGACGGATGAAAATCGGGGCTTGCCGGTGAGTTAAACCACAGGCAAGTGGCCGGTCTTTAATGGGTGTTGCTCTGTGCGGGAGATCGGGCAACGCGGTGGCGGGAAGGCGCGATTGAGGGCCGTTGGCTTGGCTGGTGTCCAAGGGCCAGCGCGGTAAAGCGGACGGGATGGGTGCTTGGACGCGTCCGGCAGACTAAGCGCGAGGACGTTAAGCGGGAGTCCGCGATGCCGTGGGTTAAGATGGCGCGCCTAACCGAACTCGGGCCTAAGCGGATAGTCGACGATGATCGCCCGGCCGTCGGTGAGGGCTTTGACCGAATGGCGCACGCCTCCCGGAACGATCGCGACCAAACCGTCCCGGACGATTTGGGACACGCCGTCAATGGTCACCTCAAGCTCGCCTTCGATCACTTCGTAGACTTCTTCCTGAGGATGGAAATGCTCGTGAATGGACGAGCCGCGCGCGAAATCGTAGTGGGCGAAGGTCATGCTCGGCGAGTGGAAATAGCGTCCATGCCAACCGGGCAAACGCTCAATCGTATGGAGGCTGCTGACGTCCACAAACGGCATAAGAAACTGCTGCTAATCGTAACACCTCGCGGGGCTGGTTTGCCTGCCGATTGGGTAGACCGTTGTGCCGCTTTCCTTCTGTGAACGGCCGGCAGCGACTCAAATGGTACACCTGCTTGACTGGGGCGATCCGAAGCCGGCCGGGGCTGGAGTTGGGTCACCGTTCCTCCTCCCAATTGTGCTATCAGTGAAGGTCATGGCATCGGAAGAAGAACTGAAAGTAGAAATTGAGCGGCTTCGTGCCGAGAACGAATCGCTGAAGAAGCCCACACGCGGGCAGATGTCGCTGAAGGTGAGCGAGAAGGGTGGGCTCTCGGTATACGGGCTTGGCCGCTTTCCGGTTACGCTTTATCGAGAGCAATGGGAAAAGCTCCTGAACATGGCTGACGAGATACGCAAGTTCATCGGTGAAAACGACCGAGCTCTGAAGAAAAAAGAATAGGGACTCCCGGATGGCCGGCGGAACAGGACCTCCTCGCAGATGCCGGCGCTGAAACACCCGGGCAGGAACTATATCCTCTTCTCAGGTGTAGCCTCATGGGGGGCAGTTATCGATCCCGTTTCGGTCCACGGCTAGTAGTTAGTTCGGACTAGTAGCCAATTCACAAGGACTTCGATTCGCTTTTATCCGCTGCCAAAGCCGCACACGAGCGCAAAAGGCGCCGAGCCGCTTGAGGCCCAGCTACACCGATTTTCCGCACCGCACCCGCCAGTCATATTCGCGCGAGTGCAGCAATCCGGAAATCCAGGCGAACCGAAGCAGTATCCTCTATCCTCTAAGCTGACCGGGGAGCGTTTCGGACAAATCCTTATAAGGAAATTGGCCCCCTGGCCGCGAAACAGGATGTCCGCGAGGGTCGAAGAGCTGGCGCGAATAATCAGCGCGGGATTTGCGCGAGCCGAAAAGCGGATCGGAGCCTATTTGCCGCGGCCGGAACTGGTCTTGCAGCCGCTATGGGACTGCCTGACCTAACGTCGCATGCTTTTGGCGAACAAGTGAGCTTTCCATTTGCCATAGCAAACTAGCTGCCCACTGGCGCGGCCGCGCGATCAGCGCCGCTTCGTTATCGGCGCTCCTTGATTCAACCTGCTTCTGTTCCCTGAACCGGCTCCGCCGGGTAGGCTGCCGATTCGGCGGGTTCCGGGTAAATCGCTTTGCCGGTGTTCCGCGCACGCCCGCCCCTAACATACGATCGTCCGGGACTTGATCCAGTGTCAATCTCCTCTTCAAGCGCGTCCAATCTCGACTCTAGCGATCCGACTCTGGATACCAGCTCTCTGCCTTGACTGGACAGTTCAGTTCGGAGAGCGGCGATTTCACTAAGCACTTTAGCCATCGCCGTCTGGCCTTCCAGGCGCACCACTTTCATTTCCATATGGAAATTTTCCTGCAGCGTGGTCATGCGGCCAGTCAGATCACTCCGCAGTTCACCGATACGACCGCCAATGTCCGAATGGAAATTTTCCTGCAGCGTGGTCATGCGGCCAGTCAGATCACTCCGCAGTTCACCGATACGCCCGCCAATGTCCGAGCGGAATTCATCCATGCGCTTGTTCACGTCGCCACGGAAATCATCGAGTCGTTTATTCACGACCGACTGGCTGTCACTGGCTCGTTGGTTGAGGTCAGATCTAAAGTCGTTCATGCGGGTGTTCAGATTGGTGTTATTGACTACCCACCCCACAATCACGACAACAAGAGCTGCTACCGGCCCGGCAGCGAGGCTAATGAGGTACTGCTTCCAGGGATCAGGCCCGCCCGCCGGGGCTTGCGCTGTCTGCAACAACAATAGGCTCAACAGGCACATGATCCACCTCTATCCTACATCCAAAGTCCGGCTTGTGGCTCAAGAGTCTTGAAATGCTATTCCAGGCTTAGAAGAAAGCGGCCTTCTCAGTTTCAGGGCGATACGCGAGCCGCCTTGAAAAGCTGGTTGACGTCTGACAGACTGGTCTATACTCTAATTCACGTGAACAGAATTGCCGAGCTTATTCCTGGCCGCCATGACGCGGCTGCGTGTATTTTTGAGCCAGCTTTCCGTTCTTCCGCGCAAGGGAAATCTGGAACGAGACATGGACGAAGAATTCGATAAACAAAACGTCCGCGGGGGTATGACCCGGCGCGGACTGTCAATGGCGCAAGTTCTGTGGCAGGATATCCGCTTTGGATTCCGGATGCTCCGGCGCAATCCGGGCTTTTCCAGTCTCGCGATTCTTTGCCTGACCTTGGGCATCGGCGCCAATACCGCGGTTTTTAGCTGGATCGAAGGAATTCTGCTCCGCCCGTTCCCCGCTGTGGCCCATCAGGACAGAATGATGGCCGTCACCGGCACGAATCGCGCGACGCCCGGGCACACCGATATCTCCTGGCCGGACTTCGTCGATTTTCAAAAGAACTGCACGCTGTTCGACGCGTTTATCGTGGACCGCATCACGGGCACCACACTGGCCATCGGCGACCGGGCCGACCGCACCACGGCCAGCGTTGTGTCGGCCAACTATTTCGAGGCACTGGGAGTCCATCCGATCCTGGGGCGCGGGTTCGAGCCGGCCGAAGACTTTGGCCGCAACGCTCATCCGATTACCGTGATCAGTTATCAAATGTGGAAGGAACGCTTCCAGGGCGATCCGGGAATCATTGGCCGGACGCAGATGCTCAACGGCATGCAGCATACAATTATCGGCGTTACGCCCGAAGGTTTTTATGGAACATTCGTCGGCTGGGCGATGCAATTCTGGGTGCCGGCGTCGATGCAGGAAAAATTCGACCCGGGCGGATACAAGCTGGAGGATCGCGGCGCGCGTTGGATTGAGGGGTTCGCGCGACTTAAGCCGGGGGTGACTCCGGAGCAGGCGCAGGCGGAGATTTCCGCCGTGGCGGCACGATTGGAAACCGCTTATCCCGCGACGAACCGCGGCCGCGGCGTCAAGCTGTTCCCGTTGTGGCAAACGCCTTTCAACAATGCGGGCACTTTGCTTCCAACGCTGGGAATCGCGCTTGCGGTGGTGGTCTCGGTGCTACTGATCGTTTGCGCCAACGTCAGCAATCTGCTGCTGGTCAGAGCGTTCGGCCGGCGGCATGAAATGACGGTTCGGCTCGCGGTCGGGGCAGGACGCGGCCGGTTGTTGAAGCAACTTCTCACCGAGGGTTTGATTCTGGCTGGTCTGGCGGCGGCCGGCGGACTCATCGTGGCCAACTGGTGCCGTAATCTGCTGGTGCTTTTACTTCCGGCGCGGGGCGGCGTCCGGATGAATTTACCCGGCGAGCTCGATTGGCGCGTGCTGGCGTTGAGCGCCGGCGTGTGCCTGTTCTCAACGCTGCTGTTTGGGCTGGTTCCCGCGATTCAGACCAGCAAGATCGATCTGGCCTCGGCTCTCAAGGCCGAATCGGGCGGCGTCGTAGGCGGACGGCGTCGAGGGCTGGTGCGGTCCAGCCTGGTCCTGGCGCAGGTAGCGCTGAGTTTCGTTTTGCTGGTGGGAGCGGGCCTACTCTTCCAGAGCCTGCGTGGGATCCAGAATACCAGCCCAGGCTTTTCCACACACGGTGTGCTGACGACCTCCGTGGATCTGGTGGCGGCGGGATACGATGCGCAGCGCATCAAGAATTTTCAAGACCAGCTCATCGATCGTCTGCAGGCGCTGGGAGGCGTGGAATCGGCTGCGTTCGCGCGCATCACGCCGTTCGGCTATCGCAGTTATTCTTCCGCACCCATCGTGGTGGAAGGTTATGAAACGCCGCCCGACGCGCAGTTCACGGTCGACTACAACGAGGTGGGCCCGGCATATTTCGCGGCCATGGGCCTTCCGCTGGTTTCAGGCCGCGAGTTTACGCGCGCGGACAACGAAACGGCTCCGTTGGTTGCGGTGGTGAATGAGGCGATGGCGGCTCAATGCTGGCGCGGGAAGGATCCCGTAGGGCAGCGGCTTCAGGTGAAAGGACGTTGGATGCAGGTGGCCGGCGTAGCGAAAATGTCAAAGTACCGGAATCTGACGGAGACTCCGCGGCCGTTTTTCTACGTGCCCCTGCGCCAAAGTAATGCGGGGTTGAGCCTGACGATCCGAACGTCGCTGGCGCAGGAAACGATGGCGAAGGCACTGGCACGCGAGATACATGCGCTGGACCAAAACCTTGCGCCGGGTGAAGTAATCACGATGCAGGAACAAGTGGACCGGACAATGGCGGTGCAAAAGGTCGCCGTCACGATGCTGGGCGTGTTTGGCGGCCTGGCATTGGCGCTGGCTGCAATCGGGCTGTATGGCGTGATGTCGTACACGGTGTCGCAGAGCAAGCGGGAGCTGGGGTTGCGGATGGCACTTGGCGCCGACGCATCGGATCTGATGCGGATGGTGATGTCGCATGGTCTCGCGCTGACGGCCGGGGGCCTGGTGTTGGGCGCGGCGGCGGCGCTGGGATTGACACGGTTAATCGGCAGTCTGCTCTACAACGTGAGTCCACACGATCCGTTGGCGTTCGGGTTGGCGTTCGTGGCGATGACGATCGCCTCATTGGCGGCGTGCTTCCTGCCCACGCGGCGGGCGACGCGGACCGATCCATTGCGGGCGCTGCGGGATTGATATCCTGTACGCGATGCTCACAGGCGTCGCAGTTCTGTTTGGACTCGCCATGCAACTTGTGCAGCCCAAGCCACCGCGAACTCTTCAGATTTATCGCGAGATCGAGGGCGAAATCGCGCGCGACTGCATCGAACCGGGATTCCCGCACTCGTATCTGGCGCTCGAGTCGCTCACTGGACCAAAGGAGGTCTGGTTTCTCAACGGCTGGGTGTCAGCGGATGAGCAGAAGCAGGTGGCGGACGAGTATGCGAAAAATACTCCGCTGGACAAAGCGCTCGACAGAAACGTAAAGCGAAAAGCCAGCCTGATTTTCGAGCACATGGAAGTCTTCGCAAACTATCACCTACACTTGGGCCGTGGTGCGCTATGGAGCATGGGCCGGGGACGGTTTCTCGTTATCACGACGACCAAACGCAACGGGCAAGTCGACGGCACGGGGTTTGAAACCGGCGGACGGAACAAAGTTTATCCTGAGGCGGGCCAAGACACGCAAGGAAGCCGATGCAATAGCGGCGGCCGCTGGTTCCGAAACCAGAGTCTTCGCTGTTCGCCCTTACTGGAGTAAGGCTGCGTGGGTGTTTTGGCAAACGTGCTCGGCAGCAAAGCTCAAGTGATTACGATTTAGCCTCCGGATGAACCCACGGCTTCCGGTACGCGCGCCGCAACAGGCGATTTGCTTCCTCATCCCCCACCACTCGCTGCGTCGCGGCATCCCACGTCAGGGTCCGGCGCAATTTCATCGCGTGGTTCGCAAGAATGCAACTGGCCGTGGAGATGTGGCCCTGTTCAATATCGGCAACGGGCTTGCTCCGCTTATCGATCGCCGCCAGAAAATCCTGCATGTGATGCCGGATGGCCGGGGCAACATGCTTCTCCAGATCTTTCTCGGTTTTGTCTTCTGGAAACTGCTCCAACTCGTAGGCGACGTCGCGATGGATGGTTTCTCCTTTGCCGCCGGCGGGGATGAAGTCATAGCTGTACACACTAAGCTTGAGCGTTCCCTTGTCTCCGTAAAACGTCGCTCCCCAGGCGTATTTCGGATCCGGTGGATCGCCCCAGGTGCGATGCTGCCACACCACTTGCAGGTCGCCATAATCGAACGTCGCGGTTTGGGTGTCGGTGATATTGGCTTTGCTGGCTTTGTCCACCAGGATGCCGCCTTCAGACGCAACGCGCTTCGGCCATCCTAGATCCAGCATCCACCGGGTCATGTCGAACATGTGGATGCACATGTCGCCGATGATGCCGTTGCCGTATTCCATAAACGCCCGCCAACTGCGCGGGTGAACCAGCTTGTTGTAAGGGCGCATCGGCGCCGGCCCGGTCCATGCTTCGTAATCCAGATACTCGGGAGGAGTGGTATCCGGCGGATTTTCGGTGGCGCGCATGTGGTAGTAACAATAAATCTCCACCAGCGCGATTTTGCCCAGCCGGCCTTCGCGGACAAATCTGTCGCGAGCTTCCACCAGGTGCGGAGTGCTGCGGCGTTGGGTGCCCACTTGCACAACCCGTCCATGCTGGCGCGCGGCCGCGAGCATCGCTTGTCCTTCGACGATGTCGACGCTGATGGGCTTCTGGACGTACACGTCGGCGCCCGCCTCCACGGCTGCGATCATCGGCAGCGCGTGCCAATGATCCGGAGTTGCGACTTCGACAATATCGAGATCCTTTTCCCTGAGCATCTCTCGATAGTCACTATAGGTCCGCGGCCGCTTCTTCGATTTCTGACGGCTGGCCACGATGTCGGCCGCTTCCGATAGCATGCGCCGGTCCACGTCGCATAGCGACACGACTTCCACCGGAGCAATCTGAATGAGCCGCAAGAGGTCCGATTTGCCATACCATCCGCAACCGATGAGACCCACGCGGCGCGGTTTGTCCTGGGCGTAGGCGCCGGACATTGCCGCGAATCCCGCGGCGCTGGTAGTGAGGAATTGTCGGCGGTTCATAGGAGGAGTATAGCTTTCTCCGGCTACTGCGTTTGGTACTGGGCTTATTTGGACTGGAAAATGCCGACCTCGTGGGGGCTTGGCCGCAGCCGTTTTTAGCTTATGTCAATTCGTTCTCCCTCAATCGGACACTTGCAATCGTGGGGCGGACTCTTGCCTTTTCTGGCTCGCCACCGCGTAGCGTCCGCATGAGTCATCGGCCCAGGTAGGAGACTGTTGTCGTATCGCTTGACGTTCTCCCCGCACTGTCCGTCACCGTCAGTTGGAAACTGTACGCACCGAAGCCGCCGTCGAACTGCACGATTGGCGTGGCCGTATTTCCACCCGCGATTGTGGCGCTGGGGCTGCCGGAGACGAGTTGCCAGGAGTAGCTGAGCGGCTTTCCGTCTGAACTCTTCGAGCCGGAGCCGTCTAGCTGAATCTGTTTCGCCACGGCGGACGTATTCTTGTCGGAGACAACCGCCACCGGTCCGTTCGTGGAGCCGGCGGCCGCAAGACCTGTGGCCGGATCGAGGACTAGTCTGGATGCGCCGCCGCTACCCGTAAAGTTGAACATGCCCATCAAGGAACCCGCCAGAGCGTCAAAAGACTGGTCGCCCATTCTTCCAAGATTCCAGTTGTCCTCGACGAACCGCAAAATAGAGGACTGATCGCTGGTGGAGTGGTCGACATAGTTGACCTTCGAGTAGGGCGAGATCGCCAGTAACGGCAGACGCGGTCCGTATCCGCAGCGCCCCTGATAGACACCGGGGGCGGGATTTCCGCAACTGCCCATTCCCGTGAGGTTGTCCTTGGCGGTGCTCGACTGCATCACGATGGGCGGCATCACGTGGTCGTACCAACCGTCGGAATCGTCGTAAGCGATGAATATGGCCGTGTTATTCCAGTAACGCGACTGCTGAATTGCGTTGATGGTGTTCACCAGGAACGTCTGCTCATCGAGCGGATCCGAGTAACCGGCGTGACCATCCTGATAGGCCGCCGCTTTCACGTAGCTCACCGCCGGGAGCACACCGGAATTCAAGGCCGTGAAGAAATCGCTCAGATCGTATTGGTGATTGGCCTGCTCCGTCTGACCGATCATGCCGGCTGAGCTGGGTGGAAGGTGATGTGGATTGGAGGTCGACTGGTAATACTGGAACGGCTCGTGATGTGGAATATAATCGCCGACTTTTCCGCCCGCGATGTTGGCATGTTGGGCGCCGCAAACCGCTGTGCCATCCGCATTCATCGAGGTCGGCCGGAAGCCCCCTTGAAACCAGCCCCAGGTGATTCCCTGGGCATTCAACACGTCGCCGATGTTTTTTCCGGACATCGATATGGTCGCGGTGGTGGACGGAGAGCAATCGTCATAGGTTGGACGCGGATCGCCGAAAACACTGCCGGCGATGATGTCGGGGTTGCCTCGCACGGCCGTGGCGCCGTGCGACTGTCCCGCAATCAGATTGAGCGCGCCAGGCGTCGAGGGACCAAATACGGTGTTGAAACTGTTGTCGCTCATCGCGTAGTTCTGAGCGTAGTTCCAGAATGCCGTCACCGTGTTCCCGTCGTAGTAACCCATGACAATCGTTTTTCCGAGGCCGGCGACATCGCAGCTCGCGCTGGAACTGCCCACCGCCTCCACGAACTTGTTCATGAGCCCGTTGTTGAGCGACGCTTGCTCGTCCGAATAGTTGTGATCCTGATCGCAGGTGACGGCTTGCGCCCGGGAAAGCCGGAACGGCGCTGTCGAGTTAGGATTGTTGGTCAGTAAGGCGCCATTCAAGCCGTTGACGGACGGCGTGTTCGGGTTCGGCGTAAAGGCGGGCTCCCCGGCGGCATTGGCCGCGTTCGGATAAGTGGCGAAATAGTGGTCGAAGGACACATTCTCTTGAAAGATAACGACCACGTGTTTGATGGGAGTCGTGGTCTGAACCTGAGCGCGGGCTACTGCCACGCTAAGCAGAAATGCGATGGCGATAGAGTTCTTCATCTCGGAACCTCCAGGATTTGGCTTGCAGTACGGATCAAGAACTACAACCTTGCCATGCGATTGT
The DNA here is from genome assembly GCA_955652915.1 of uncultured Bryobacteraceae bacterium. Lineage (GTDB taxonomy): Bacteria > Acidobacteriota > Terriglobia > Bryobacterales > Bryobacteraceae > Palsa-89. The sequence continues at coordinate 8,732 of CATPCJ010000444.1, read as the reverse complement.
TTCGGGGCGTTAACAGATTGGTTAAGACTTGACTTAGATTTTTGCGGGCGAGCCGGCGAGGGAAGTTCACTAAGTATTCATTTGCGTCTGCAAAGAGTTTAGTGGATCATAATCTGGGAACTTGATAGCAGGCACATGCCGATCCAGGTCGCAATCTCGCCGCGCGAAAGGAAGAAAAATGAGCGATACCAACTGGCGTTGCGCCCGGAAACGCGCAAGTGACCGTCACCAGCGTGACGGGATTCCAGACAGCGGGCAACATCCCGATTGCCACCGTTGCACCAAGTTTGTTCACGCTCAGCAACGCGGGGCTGGCTGCCGCGGCTGTGCTTCGCGTATCCGCGGACGGAACACAAACTGTCCAACCTGCTAATGTGATGTGCGCCGCAGGTTCGTTTGTGCCAAATCCTATCAATATGGGTTCGGCAACGGACACGGTTTATCTGACCCTGTTCGGCACGGGATTGCAGGCGGCTGGAATGGCGAACGTGAAGGTGACCGTGGGAGGAGTAAACGCACCAGTCGTGTATGCGGGGCCTCAAGGTAACTTTGCCGGGTTGGATCAAGTGAACGTCCAGCTCACTGCTTCAGGAGTTGCGGCAAACCCGGTGCAGATCACGTTCCAGTAAACTCAAGAAATGATATACCGGGCAGCGATTCTGGCGCTGGCGCTATGCTGTGAGCTGCCGGCACAGGACGCCGCTCGCACCAAGATCTCCGATTACCCGGCGCACGCCAAACTTCCCGCGATGGAGATCGGCGCCGAGTATTTGTTGAACAGCATTCCTCTCGCTAAGGGAATGTATATCGCCAAGGATCATCTGGTGCTGGAGGTGGCGATTTTTCCATCCACGCATACCGGCGTCATCGTTTCGACGTCGCAGTTCACATTGCGCGTGAACAGCAAGACGATACTTTATCCTGATTCGCCCGGAGCGGTGGCCGCCTCGCTCAAGTATCCCGATTGGCAGACGCGTCCCACCATGACGGCGGAGGCCGGAGCGGGCAACGGCTCGGTGATCCTGGGCGCGCCACCGCCCGTTGCAAGATTTCCCGGCGATCATCGCGCGGACAGGCTACCCGTTCCCAGAGTGCCCGATCCACCGGATCCCACCGGTGAGCCGAAGGCTGCCGAACAGCCCATCGAAGTCCGGATCGCGGCTGCGGCTCTCCCGGAAGGCCCGTCTCAAAAGCCGGTGAAAGGCTTTCTCTTCTTTCCATTTTCCGGGAAGACGAAATCGATCCGGTCCTTGGATCTCATTTGCGACGTCGGAGAGAGCGGCCGGAAAACGACGATCTCTCTGTTTTGAAGTTAGCCCAGCTAGAACTGCGTCGATTCCTTCTTGACTGCCGCTAAACCGCTCAACTTCGCCTCCAACAGGATGGACAGCACCAATACAAACACCATGATGGTGCCCAGCATGGGGAAAATCATCACCGCTTGAATGCCCCAGGCCTGCGCGAAATATCCGAGTATCCAGGGGGCCAGCAATCCTCCCGTGATCCCCAACGAAAAAATCCCGTTGTAGAAGCCCGGGTGGTAGTACGGAAACCGGTTCCCAATTTTTTCGACCACCAGTGGATAGATGGAAGCGTAGCCGGCGCCCACAAACAAAATTCCCATCACCGCGCCAAAGCCATTGTTGGTGTATGCCAGTACGATGGTGCCCAGCAAGGCGGAAACGATGGAGATGAGCATCAACAAGCCATGGTTCATCTTTTTCAAGACCACCTGTGCGCCGATGCGGCCAACCAGCAGGGCCACCCAAAAGAGGGCCAGCATCAACAGGGAATCCGCCGGACTAATCCCCAGGCGCCGAATCAGAAACAGCGGCAGCCAGCCCGCCATCGACCATTCATTTCCAAACTGGAAAAACAATACGAGGCTGAACAGAATCGCGCCCGGGTTTCGGAAATCGCGCAGCACCTGGGAAATTGGCAGTTGGTGCATCGCCGGATATCGTGAAATTTTGGCCTTGGCCCAGATCCCCGCGTAAAAACCGGGGACGAGGGCGAACAGAATCAAAATGCTCGGCACGTTGTAGACGAAATACGTGCCGGCCACCAGTAACGCGGTGATCACACACCCTATCCCGAACATCGCGCCCGCGACGTTCAGCGTGGCCGCCCGGTCGTGCCGGTACAGCGGAGAAATCGCCTGAAACAGGCCGGCATTCAGCAGGCCGGCGCTGACGCCGATTCCTAAGACCGCCGATAACCGCCAGATGGCCGAGACGGGCGGCGAACTCAGGGCCAGGCATAGAAATCCTCCGCAAGCCAGTCCGCTGGCCAGAATCAACACGAATTTCAGGCCCTTGCGCGGCAACAGGAAATGGGTGACGGCGGCTGAAAGCAGAAAGCCGAGGTTCAGGCTGAGGAAGTAATAGCCGACCTCGCGGAAATCGTCCCTCAGGTGATACCGCCACGCCGGCAGGATCGCGCCCAGAAACGACACCAGCATCCCCGACACCAAAAACGCCCCCATGGAGCGCCGGCCTTCGGAAGCGTCCAACGTGAGCGCTTCCACGGGCTCCCTAAGCTTGCTGGCCGTGGGACTCGACATCAGGACATATTGTAACCCCGTTGGACGGAGATTCGAGGGTGCGGTTACTGAATCCGGGAGCCTTGGGGTCCAGGTACTACCATAAAAGGGATTGTCATGTACCGCCGACCTTCGTTTACATTACTTTACGTATGGCTCGCCGATTGCTTGAACAGCAGTAGATTGCCAAGGGTTATTCGAGATTTGGGGAGTTGCCTCGATTGGTTTGGTTTTCGTCAGTGCCCCGCAGCGAACCTGCGGGGTTTTTTTGTGACTGGTCCCATCGATAGACGCCGCACCACACGTCACCCCTACTAATAGTGAGTCGATAGAAAGTATTTGACAGAATCTAACTGTCAGCTTTATGATATAGGCATCACTGAGAAAGGAGGTGGTCCAGTCTAAATGAGTAATAGTAGTGACTGTAGCTTTATATCCACGCAGGAGGTGGCCGACTGTTAAAGTCGACCGATCTCAACTTTCAGGTTTCGTACAGTGCCGAAGCCGCTGTTCCTGTGGACCGGCCATCTCACTGCGCGAAGTAACGTAACACGCAGATCCCCCGCATCGCCCTCAGGCAGTGCGGGGGTTTGTTTTTCATTTCTGTCGCCGGACCGTGAGTTCCATGAACTTTACCGGCGCGGTCCCACCGATTTTTATCTCGCCAAGTTCTGTCCATTCGCCCTTGTCATTGATCCGCAACACGGAGCTGGTTTTGATCTCTCCCAACGCAAAGCCCCACGCGATGCCCTTGCCGCTGGCCAACAACTTCACCTCGGTCTCCAGAAAACGGCCATCGTTGAATGCGCGCATGCGGTATGTTTCATTCGCGTCGTAGGAAACGACACCCAGGGCCTGCGGCAGGGGCTTGCCTTGGATTTGGCGCGCCCAAGTCCTTCGATCAGCAAGACCAGGTTCGGTATTCGAGGTGTTTGGCCAATGCAAGGTTCGGTTGACGGCGACGCGTTTGGATTCCGTGGAACGGTCTACATTCCCAAGCTCTTCGACGGCCGCAACAACGCACGCATAATTGTGGGACAGGCCTCCTGGCCGGTCTTCGTCGGCCGGCAACCACTGGACGCTTCGAATGAACAGCGGGTCCAGGGGAGCCGCGCGGACCAAGGGGTCCGCCGGCTGTGGGCTTCCGCGCGGCGGAACGAGTAGCAAGTGTTAGGTCGATCCTTGAACCAGCCGGCGACACTCGCGCGCGATTTCCCATTCCTCTTCGGCGCGGATCACCAGCACTCGAACGGAAGAGCGGGAATCCGCGACATCCGCATCCAACACCGGGTTCTTGTTCTTCGCGGCGTCCAACTGCAAGCCGAGGAAAGCAAATTGTTCGCAGACGATTTCACGAAGCTGCGGAATATTCTCGCCCACGCCGCCGGTGAAGATCAGTGCGTCCACGCCGCCCAGCACGGCCAGCATTCCGCCCACCTCGCGAATCAGGCGATGCGCGTATACATCGAAAGCCAGTTGCGCGCGCTCGTTGTGATCCTGCATTGCGCGCATGATTTCACGCATGTCGGCCGATACCCCTGAGACGCCGAGCAATCCGGACTCCTGGTTCAATATTTCATCGACCCGTTCGGCCGTGTAGCCGCGGTGACGGATCAGAAAAACGAGAATGCCCGGATCGATGGAGCCGCAGCGCGTGCCCATCATCAGACCTTCAATCGGCGTAAATCCCATGGTGGTGTCGATGCTTCTTCCACCGCGTACCGCGGCCAGGGACGCGCCATTTCCCAAGTGGCAAGTAATCAGCCTCAGCGCTTTCCGGTCTCCGCCCAACATCTCAGACGCGCGGGCCGAAGCATATTGATGGCTGATGCCGTGAAAGCCGTAGCGTCGAATGCCTTGCCCGATCCAGGAATGAGGGCCCGGGTAAACGTAAGCGGCGGGCTCCAGCGTGGCATGGAAACCGGTATCGAAGCATGCAATTTGCGGAACGCCGGCGCCCAGCACCTTATCAACCGCTTGGATTGCTTCCAACTCGAAGCGATTATGGGCGGGCGCGAATTCAACTTGCCGGGCGATGGCGTTGCGGACCTCGGCTGTCAAGAGAGTACTGTCGCGAAACTCCGGTCCGCCATGCACAATGCGATGGCCCACGGCGTCGATATCCGATGGACTCGAAATCACTTTCGCATCGCCGGCCCAAAGCGCTTCCAGTACTGGTTCCAGCACGGCGACGGTGGCGTCAACGTGCAATTGACGATTGACTAACGCTCCATCTGACCGTTTGATTTGAATCTCGGCGATGCCGGTGTGCTGGCTCCAATCGGCGCGCGCGCTCCATTGTGGCGTCGGCGCTTTCGTAGACAGCGGACCTCCTTCAATATCGGAGAACCAGCACTTCAAGCTGCTGGAGCCGCCATTGATAACCAGAATCTTCATCGCGCCGCGCACACCCATTGTAATGTGGAGTTGCTGCGGAGTACTTTTCGTGATAAAGTGCAACAATGATTCGCATCGCATCTCGTATCGTTCTGTCCGCCGTACTTTGGTCCGCCGCCGGTCTGGCGCATGCTCAGGATCTCGCGTCCAAACTCGACGCGCTTCTCGGAGGCTATCAAAAGAACCGCGCATTTATCGGATCGGCTCTGATCGCCAAAGACGGTAAAGTGATCTTCGAAAAAGGCTACGGCCTGGCGAATATCGAGCTCGACGTGCCCAACACTCCCGGCACAAAGTTCCGCCTCGGTTCCATCACCAAACAATTCACGGCGACGGCGATTTTGCAACTGCAAGAGCAGGGCAAGCTGTCGGTGACAGACGCTGCTTGCAAATATCTGGCCGAATGCCCGGAGAGCTGGAAGGCGATCACGATTCATCAATTGCTGTCGCACACGTCCGGCATTCCCAGCTACACCGACGGCCCGCAGTTTTCACAACCGAAGATGATGCGTATTCCTTTGAAGCCTGTCGAGATCCTGATGCTCACCAAGGACAAGCCCCTGGAATTTCAGCCCGGCGAGAAGTGGAAGTACGACAATTCCGGTTACATTTTCCTGGGCGTGATTATCGAGAAAGTATCAGGCGAGAAGTACGCGGATTATTTGCGGAAGCACATCTTCGCGGTCCTCGACATGCACGACAGCGGCTACGACGATTCCAGCGTGATCCTGAAGAACCGCGCGCAAGGCTATCGATCAGTCACGGACGGATTCCGCAATGCCGACTACCTGGATATGTCTTTGCCGTATGCCGCCGGTTCGCTGTACTCCACCGTAGACGACTTGTACCGCTGGGATCGCGCGCTGTATACCGACAAGGTCCTCACCAAAGCCTCCCGCGAGAAGATGTGGACGCCGGTGAAAAACGATTACGCGTACGGCTGGGGTGTTGGTCAGGCGCATAAGCACAAGCAGGTCGCTCATGGCGGCGGCATCAACGGCTTCGCCACTTTTATCGCGCGTTATCCGGATGACGACGCGGTGGTCATCGTGCTTTCGAACAACGAGCAGTCCAATGCGGCCCCGATCGCGAACGGGCTGAGCGGCATCCTGTTCGGCGACAAAGTGGAATTGCCTTGGGAGCGCAAGGAGATTTCAATAGACCCGAAAATTGTGGATCGGTATGTGGGTACCTATGAGGCCGGCCCGATGACGATCGCGATTACGAACGAGAATGGCCACTTGATGATCGAACCGAAGGGGCAGCGGAAGCTCGAGGCATCGGCGTCATCTGAGACAGAATTCTTTGTGAAGCAAGTGGATGCGACGCTGGTATTCACCGTGGGAGCGGACAACAAGGCGACCGAGATGCGTGTGACGCAAGGCGGCTCCCCGATAGTCGCCAAGCGTGTGAACTAGTTGTAAGTGAAACCGTGCTACCCCCGGGGTGACGACCCTGCGGACGCCCCCCCAGCCCCCATCCCTAAACACACTTAACGCCCACTATAGTGTACCTTAAGTGTGTTATAGTCCATTATAGTGTACCTTAAATGAAACCCAACACTTCTCCAAAAATGCCTATTCCGGTCCGCAAGGCTCTACGGAAGTTGGGTCAAGACATCCGCGATGCACGGCTGCGGCGGCGCATCCCCACCGCGATCATGTCCCAACGGGCATTGGTAACCCGGACCACGCTGCATAAGGTGGAGAACGGCGATCCGACCGTCGCCATGGGGACATACAGCACTGTGCTTTTCGTATTGGGAATGACGGAGCGGCTCGCGGAACTGGCGGACGCGCGCTTCGATCGGCTGGGACTGGCTCTGGAAGAAGAACAACTACCGAAACGAATTCGCTCCTCGCCGCCGCGGCCTAAAAGAGCTTGAATCATGGATCGCGAACTCCTGGTATATATCGATCTCGACAAAAAGCCTCACCTGGCAGGGCGGTTGTGGACCCGTCTACGCAAAGGAAAAGAGAGCGCGACGTTCGAGTACGACAAACAATGGCTCCACAACTCCATAGCTTTTTCGCTGGAGCCCGCCCTGACTCTGGGCCCGGGCCCTTATCACACCCAAGCCGGTAAGGCGCTTTTTGGCGCACTCGGCGATTCCGCGCCGGATCGCTGGGGAAGAGTGCTGATGCGCCGGGCCGAGCGCCGCCGGGCGGTACAGGAGAAAAGCGCGACGCGCACGTTGGCGGAGATCGATTTTCTATTGATGGTGGACGACGAGGCGCGCCAGGGCGCATTGCGTTTCGCCGAAACCGAAGGCGGGTTCTTCCTCAGGCACACTTCGGAAATGCGCATCCCTCCCTTAATCGAACTACCGCGGCTTCTTACAGCCAGCGAGCGCTTCGAAGACGATCGCGAAACCGCGGAAGACATACGCCTGTTGTTGGCTCCCGGATCTTCGCTCGGCGGAGCGCGGCCCAAAGCGTCGGTGCGCGAGCGGGACGGCACATTATCCATCGCGAAGTTTCCCCACAAAACCGATCAAACGCGCGCCGTGCTGTGGGAAGCGGTGGCACTCAGGCTGGCGGCCTCGGCGGGCGTGACCGTCCCGGCCTGGCGGATTCACTCCGTGGCGGAACGGCAGGTGCTTATCTCGCGGCGCTTCGATCGAGCCGGCGTCGCCCGCATTCCTTTTCTGTCCGCCATGAGCATGCTGGGAGCAAATGACAATGAGACGCGCAGCTATCTGGAAATCGCCGACGCCATTCGCCAGTACGGCGCGGCTCCTATTGAAGATCTCAAGCAGCTTTGGCGGCGCATTGTCTTCAACATCCTGATCTCGAACACGGACGATCATCTTCGCAATCACGCCTTTCTCTATACCGGAAACGAGGGTTGGCGCTTGTCTCCCGCCTACGATCTGAATCCCTCTCCAGTGGATCTCAAGCCACGAATTCTATCGACCATGATCGACGCCGAAGACGGCACTGCCTCCCTCGACTTGGCCCTAAGCGTAGCGGGATATTTCAATCTATCTCTTGCCCAGGGACGCAAAATCGCCGCTGAAGCCGGGGCCGCGGTTTCCCGATGGCGCCGGGTGGCAACTCAAGTGGGCTTGCGAAAAACCGAGCTGGATCGCATGTCTTCAGCCTTCAATCACGAGGATTTGAAAAGCGCCCTGGTGTCCTAATTGTGGGGCAGGTTGGTAACCTGCCGCCGATTGGCAATCGGCCCGTAAGCAATTCCGGATCCAACACCAGGCGGATTACCAATCCGCCGCAGGATGCCTTCCTGCCCCACATAAGCGACTCCAGTGACAGGCCGGGAGGCCTGTTCCACTGGAAACCTGATATGTCATTCATCGGGATTTCTCCTCATCACCGAGCGGAGGCCCCAGAATAGGAGTTTCCAGGATGAACTTTATTTGTTACTCATCGCCGCGGCCTTCGCGCCCGCGCTGCTATCCCAGGAATTCCGCGCCACGACGGCCAACCAGTTCGCCTATCACATCCGGACATTCTCCACCACTTTTTCAAGCCTGCGCGGAGATGGCACGAATGAATTGAATGCATCCGTCTTGAAAAATTTCGATGTGCGGGAAAGGATGTATTTCCAACTCCGCGTGGAATGCTTTAACGCGATGAACCGTCCCACGTTTGCGTTTCCGAACCTGGCGCCCACCAACTCCGCATTCGGCCTGATCACGAGCCAGTCGAATCGGTCCAGAAGCCTGCAGGTAGCCGGAAGATTCGTCTTCTAGGATTTCAGCCAAACGGTTTCTCACCCAAAATAGCGGGGCCGGCAACTTGGGATTCGGCCTGGTAGGGCGGACCCGCTATTT
>CATPCJ010000443.1 GCA_955652915.1 uncultured Bryobacteraceae bacterium | reverse complement strand
GTGTTCGCCGGATCGCGCGCCGCCAGCGCCTCGGCGATTCCCAGCCCCTGGCGATACGCAGCCAGCGCACCCGGCCCATCGCCCTGCGCCACCAGCACGTCGCCAATCTTGTTGTGGCTGACTGAGAGATCGCGCTGCCACGCGGTGTTCGACGGATCGCGCGCCGCCAGTGCCTCGCGAATCCCCAGCCCCTTGCGATACGCAGCCAGCGCACCCGGCCCATCGCCCTGCGCCACCAGCACGTCACCAATCTTGTTGTGGCTGACCGAGACATCCCGCTGCCACGCGGTGTTCGCCGGATCGCGCGCCGCCAGCGCCTCGGCGAGCGCACGCCCCTGCCTAAAGCTGCGCATGGCCGCGTTCAGATCGCCCAGCAGCTTGAGCAGGTCGCCAATGAAAAAATGGGTCCAGGTGTCGTCCGGCTCGTATTCGGCGGCGCGTTCGAAAGCCGCAAGCGCAGCGCGTATATCGTGACCCATGGCGAGCGCACCCTGCTCTCGCGCCAGCGCGGCAGCCTGGCTCCGCTGGCCCGTGTCGGCCACTTCGGGGTCGCCAATCTGGGCAGCTTGCTCATTTTCCTGTTGGCTTAGCAGAGCCTCGGCTGGGCGCGTGTCGCCTGCTTCGAGGGCTTCGGCCGCGGCGATTGCTGCTTTGGGTGCACCCGGCTGGCCCGCGGCCTGCAGGGTGCGAGAGACAGCAGCTTCCAATTGTTTCTCGAGTTCTTTGACCTGTCCCCGCAGTTCGATGTTCTCTTCCGTCAAGTTGGCGACAATTTTGAGAACCCGCGTGTGGTCGGGGGTGGGCTCCTTTGTCGAATCGCGTTTCTCTCTGAGTTTGTCCAACTCCCTGTGGACACCCGTACTTAATCCCAGCATCAGCCCTGCCCGATCGGTGAACTCACTGTGGCGAACCTCGCCAAGCACTTCGCTGGTGAAAATTCTTACCAGTTCCGCTCGCCGGGGATCGGTAAGATCGGACAGCCTGATGTCGGGAACGCTCGTGCGGAGGAGCACGATTCGCGGAATGTCAGACTCCCCGGCGCGCCGGAATTCGAGATGCGTGATTGACAAGTTCTCGGGATTGTCTTTCTTGGGGTGGTCGCCGTAGCGATGGCCGAGGATCAGGACGTAGAGATCGCAGCCGTCAATATCCTTGAGACAGCTCTCACGCACGGTGTCACTATCCGGACTGTAGCTGTGGACGGGTTGATGCCCCGCCGCTACCAGCCAGTCCATGACGGCCCGGCGTTCCTCCTGGAGATCCGCGACCGTGGATGAAACGTAAATCTTGGCCATCGACTGACGAACCTGAGTCCGGCCTGCGCCGGGCAGGCTGAAGGGCTAATTCTACTATTCCGCTGGATTCCTCGATAAATGTCGCTGGGCGCAAGAAACTGCATCTTTTCACGCACAGTCCGGGTAGCGGTCAGCCGTAGAATAGCAAGCGTATCACGGTTCGGATCATTGCTTCCAGTCTGCACGCCAGGCGGGTCCGAGGTAGCGATTGAGGAGTATTAAAACGAATTGAGTGCTGAAAGCGCGAGCCGGAACGCCGGTATTCGAATGGTTGTGCCGTCTCAGTTACAGCGGGCGCGCATCGGTATCCTGACAGCTTTTTTCTCGCGCTGGACAACCAAATCGGGAGGCGAGTAGGGTAGGGAGGTCAGAAAGTTAGACTTCTTAACAGCGCTATGGCAATCGTGAGAGTGAAGACCAAGTATCAGGTGACGCTGCCCACCAGGTTTCATGTTGGCGACATGTTGGAAGCAAAGGTGGAGAAGGGGAGAATTACTCTCACTCCAAAGTCGCTGGTCGATCGCCGGATCGCCGAAGGGCTTGAGGACATCAAAAAAGGCGAATACGGCCCTTACCGCTCAGTGGCCGAGGCGAGAGCCGCATTCGAGAAGAGGGGATCAAGGGCTGGGAGGCGGCCAAAACGGCTTGCATCGTAAACGATGGACCTGGTTGTTAGGGAGCGTTTTGAGCGCGGTTTGCGTGAGGCGCCCGGGCCGTCCAGCTTGCATTTGGAAGCAGGGTTTCTGCTGAACAACTTCAGTCATCCGTCGCTTCGCGCCAGGAAGTTCGACGAGGTAAACGATCTCTGGCAGGCGCGAGTTAATCGCGCTTGCGTTTCTACGTTAGGATCATTCAGGACGTCTTCCGCACCCGAAGTAGTGTCAAGGCGAGTGGGCGGATTGATAAAATATCAAGGATGGAAAAGAGCATCGAGACGAGTCTCGATGCTGCAGCCTGAGAGGCCGCGCCACGTCGGGTTCGTTAGTTTGGGGGTCGTTTCGCTACTTTGATCGAGAGGACGTTGGTGTTGTCGATGCGCTGGTAGGTTATCGACTCGGCTGCATTCTTTACTACTACTAGACCTAGGCCGCCTACGCTTCGCTGGCTCAGGGGGGCATTTACGGGTTGACTATTGTTGGTGGATAGCGGATTGAACTCGGTGGCCCAGTCGCGGAATTGAATTGTCAGTACGCCCATCGCGGGTGAAGTACAGTGGATTGCTACGGGGCCGGGGTTATCTTTGTAGCCGTGCAGCGCGATGTTTAGGAAGATCTCCTCGACGATTAGATCGACCGCTAGGAGGTCGTCTGCTTCGAACGCGGCGCCACGGGCGGACTGGCGGACGAATTCGGTTACTGCCGTCAGTTTGCTCTGCTCCGCGATGGTTTCGAAAGAACTCATGGCATCGCTCTAAGGGCTTCATCTACCGATTCGTAGATCTGGAATAGCGGCGTTAGCTGGGTGATATCGAATACCTGTTTTACGAAGCCGCTGAGATTGGCGATCGCTAAGCCGGCGCTCTTCGCTTTGCGGGCTTTCGCTACGCGCAAGAACGAACGCAGGCCCATGCTTGACACGTAGGTCAGCCGCGCCAGATCTACGATGATCTGATCTGCGCCCTGCGCCACCGCGCGATCGCATTCTGTTTCGAAAAGACTGGCGCGGTCGGCGTCCATCCTTCCATCGGGGGCAATCACGGCGGTCTTCCCGTGCATCGTCGTTTCGATAGTCACTAGCTCATTCTAGCCCTGAGCGAGCCGGTACATCTCCCAGAGATCGCGCACTCGGCGCGGCGCAAGGGGCGCCAATGCTCTTCGACCGGCGCGGCCCACGCTTTGCTCCAGGAACTGCATCTCGTTCAACTTCGCGGTCAGGTCAGGGTCGTGCTCCGGTTCAAATCCCAGCTCCTGGCGAAGCAGGTTGCCTTTGGCCTGGGCGCTCAGTTGGGCCGACATGCGGATCAGGCAGAGCATGTCTCCCACCACTTCGGGCCGAAAGGAATTCGAGAGCGATTGCAAATACTTTCCGGCGTTTGATTCGAGAAACGTCCCGGAGTCGATCATCCCGATCACTTCGATATCCCGATCCAGCTTCGCGGACACCCAGCGCGCCAGGGTCTGCTCGCTTTTCCAAAAGACGGCGGCCAACAACGCGGGGGCGCCCATGAGCATCGCGGCAGCCATCTCGACCGGGGTGAGGAGCTCGCTGTTATGAAAAATGTGGACGGCGAAAGCAATTAGAAATCCGCACAGCGTGGCTAGGATACTTCGCCGGCGTTGGTCGATTCCGGTGATGGCGAAGATGGCAACGATCGCCGTTGTGGTTCCGTGCATCACCGCCGTGCCCAAGCCGCGCACTAACCACAATACGGGCGTGCCGCCGGGAACCGAGTCGATGTAGATCAGATTCTCAACCAGCGAAAAACCAGCGCCCGTCGCGAAGCCGACGATTCCCGCATCAATGGGAAACCCCAAGCGATGGGATCGGATGCACCATAACGGGAAAACCGCCTTCAGTATTTCTTCGACGATGGGGCCTAGCCATTCTCCGGCAGTGGGGCCGAGCCGGCGGAAAGTTAGGGTGTTGAGGGGCAGTGTCAAAAGGGCTGCGCCGATTCCGGCGGCGATGGCGATCAGGATTCTTCGGAATGTTAAGAGCTTATAGGTGTCGAGTGCGTGTAGGGCGCACAAGAACACGATGACGGGAAGTAGGCTTAGAGTTAGGGCCAGCCAAGGCATTGGGGCGCGAGATTGAAAGTGAGCGCTCCGTTACCGGCGCGGCTCTGATACGGTCACTTGGTGGCCGGGAGCCACGGCGGCAAGCCGCGCTTGTTGGCGGCGTCGATCAGAATCGCCTGCTGCTGGAGCGCCGCGAAGATCGCTTCGCGATCCGCGCTGGTTTTTTCCTGCTTCTGCTTCTGCGCGACGAAAGCCATGGTGAATTTTGAACCTTCGGGGGCGCTTTTCCCTTCGGCCGATGAAGACATGCGCGGCGGCTGCTCACCCGCCAGGGTCAGGCGGAAGTCCACTCGAGCGGTCTTGCGGCCGCGGCCGGAAAGCTCGACCAGCTCCGCGTTCACCGTCGCTTCGCACTGTTTACCCGTGTTGTCCGAAACCTTGTGGGACTGCAAACCTACCTTTTGAAGTTGGGCGACCAATTCGTCGTCGACGCCATCCATATCCACCGGTTGATGGCTCAGGTTCTGGATTTTTTCGACGCAAACCGTAGCGACCGTTTTCGCATCCGGCCGGATTAGACCTTGCGTCTGCCGCACCGGCGGCTGCTTGGCGTTTCGGGCGAAATATAGCAAAGCCGCAGCCAAAACAATTCCTGCACCGGCAACCATGATCCTGGTTTTCATTAAGCAAGCCTCCCAACCGCGCGAGCGGCGATGAACGTGTTAATTATATACAAATTTTCGAGGACCGGCGCGAGTCCTGGAAATGGGGGCGCTACTTCGGCTGAGGCACGATGCGAAGATACGGCTTGGGCGACTTCCAGCCGCCCGGGTATTTCTGTTTGGCTTCCTCATCTGAAACCGCCGGCACGATGATCACGTCATCGCCCTGTTTCCAGTTCACCGGTGTCGCGACTTTGTGTTTGGCGGTAAGCTGAATCGAATCCAGGACCCGCAATACCTCGTCGAAATTGCGGCCGGTGCTCATCGGGTAACTGAGCATCAATTTGACCTTCTTGTCGGGGCCGACCACGAACACCGTGCGCACCGTGGCATTGTTGGCCGCGGTACGGCCTTCGGAAGTAGATCCGGAGTCGGCGGGAAGCATGTCATAAAGTTTGGCCACTTTGAGCTCAGGGTCGCCAATCATGGGGTAGTTCACCTTGTGACCCTGGGTCTCTTCTATGTCCGCGGCCCATTTCCCGTGGCTGCTTACGGGGTCGACGCTCAGCCCGATTATCTTGCAATTCCGTTTTGCGAATTCGGGTTCCAGGCCGGCCATGTAGCCGAGCTCGGTGGTGCAAACGGGAGTAAAGTCCTTGGGATGCGAAAACAAGATTGCCCAGCCGTCGCCGATCCATTCGTGGAAGTTGATGGGACCCTGCGTGGTTTCGATTGTGAAATTGGGGGCTTCGTCATTGATGCGTAAGGACATGGTTTTGTCTCCTGTGAAGGTGCTCAACGACAGTATAACTCTCGTGGCTTGGTTGACGAAAGCCGGGTAACATTATCTGTAACACTATTCGTAGCGCAAGGCGTTTAAGGGATCGACGCTTGTGGCGCGGCGGGCTGGGATCACGCTGGCCAGGCTGGCTGAAAGGGACAGCAGAACGGCTACCGCCAAATAGGTGAGCGGATCGGCCGCGGTTACCGAATACAGGAAACTCGATAGCGTGCGCGATAGCGCGAAGGCCGCGAATCCACCGGCGACGGCCCCGAGCGAGACCAGGAGCAACGCCTCGCCTACGATCATGCGCAGCAGGCTATTTTTTGAGGCGCCCAAGGCGACCCGAATTCCAATCTCGTTGATACGCTGCGACACCGATTGGAAAACCACACCGTAGATTCCGATCGCCGCTAAAATTAAAGCCAACAGCGAAAAGAGGCCGAGCAAAATCGTTTCGAAGCGGCGTTGAGACAGTGAGTCGCCTATCTGGTCCGCGATGGTGGATCGTTCGAACAGAACAGCGCTCTTATCCACTGACCGAACGGTATCGCGCACCATGCCGACTACTCTTACCGGATCGGAGGCGGTATGGATCACCACCGTCATCCCGCGCGCCGGCCGTTGCGACATGGCCGCGAAAGTTTCGCACCGCGCCGCCTTCTCCATGCCTTGAAGGCGCATGTCGCCGACGACTCCGATAATCGTTCGCCAAGGTGAATTCGAATTTGCGTCTCCGAATTTGAAGCGCCTGCCGACGACATCCTCGCCCGGCCAAAAACGTTTGGCCATGGTCTCGTTGATTATCATCACCGGCGTGGTGTCGCGACTCTCGTGGCCGTCGAAAAAACTGCCCCGAATCAAAGGGACGCCCATAACTCGGAAGTAGTTCGGACTAATCGAATCGATGGTGGCTTCGATCTGCTGTTCCGGGGGCGGCGAGGGATGTCCTTCTACCGTGAATCCGCCTGAATTCGGAGTGGACGATAGAAACACGTCGGTGATCGCGGCGGCTCCTTGCACTCCGGGAATCGATTGCAAGCGCCGCAGCATATCCGAGTAGAAATTTGCGACGGCGGGCCCTGCTGGATATTTTACGCGCGACGGCGCAATCCGCCAGGTCAGCACATTTTCCGTTTGGAAGCCAGGATGGATGGATTGAAGGCTCAGTAGACTTCGAAGCATTAGCCCGGCGCCGGTGAGAAGAATCATCGATAGCGCGACTTCCGCGATCGTCAGTCCCGAGCGCACGTAGCGCACGCGCTTGCCACCCGAGTGGCTGCGGCCGCCTTCGCGCAGCGTTTCGTTGAGGTCGACGCGCGATATTCGAAGCGCCGGAGCCATGCCGAAGAGAATACCGGCAAGCAAGGAAACCAGCAGCGTGAAAATCAACACCGGGGCGTCGATGGAGACCTCATCCAGGCGCGGAAGATCCTTGGGCACCAACAATACCAAACCTCGGATGCTCCAAAATGCAATGGCCAGGCCTATTCCGCCGGCGATCATCGAGAGCACGGCACTCTCCGTGAGTAGTTGACGGATCAACCGGGTTCGGCCCGCTCCGAGCGCGGCGCGCACGGCGATCTCACGGCCGCGCGCAACGCCCCGGCCGAGCAAAAGATTCGCCACATTGACGCAGGCAATGAGCAGCACGAACGCAACCGCGCCCAGCAGCACAAACAACACCTGGCGCATGCTTCCCACCACTTGATCCAGCAGCGGGACGACCCAAACCCCATAGCCTTTACTAAAATCGGGATACTGCGCTTCGAGCTGCGCGCCGATGCCGGCCATTTCCGCGCGAGCCTGTTCCATGGCGACTCCCGGTTTCAGGCGGCCCACCACGCTCAGAAAAAATCCACCACGATTGGCGCGCCGGGCCGGCGGTAGCGCCAGAGGTTTCCAGAGCTGCGTCTCTTTGGACGGGAATACGAATCCCGCCGGCATGACTCCAACGATCTGACAGGGCTTGCCGTCCAATTCGAGAATTTTGCCGAGGATGCTGGGATCCGAAGCGAACTGGCGCCGCCAGAGCCCATGACCGAGGATGACCACGTTGTCCCGATCCGGCTGTTCTTCTTCCATCGTGAAAGCGCGTCCCAACGCCGGCGGAACTCCCAAGACGGAAAAAAGATTCGAGGTCACCACGGCATCCGGCAGGCGCGCGGGTTCTTCCAGGGCCGTCAGTATCGTGTCCGTGGGGACGAACGCGGCGAGGTCCAGGAAGGAGCGATTCTTTTTCCAGTCCTCATAATTCGGAAACGATGTCAGGTCTTCGTGCAAGCCTAGCCGGCGATTATCGAGCCATAGCCGCGCCAGGCGCGCAGGATCCTTATATGCGAGCGGGCGTAGCACGATGGCATGCAGCGCGCTGAAGATGGCCGTGTTCGCCCCGATACCCAGGGCGAGTGAGAGGGCGGCCGCTGTTGTAACGCCGGCATTCTTGCGCAGATTCCGGAAAGCGTAGCGAATGTCCTGTCCCAGCGTATCGAGCCAGACCAGAATATCGGCATCGCGCGTTTTCTCCTTCGCCAGCACTTGGCCTCCAAAGCGTCGGACGGCGTCCTGCCGCGCTTCCGCAGGCGTCATGCCGGCCGCCAAGTTGTCCTTCAGGCGCGCTTCCAGGTGGAACCGCAGTTCTTCGCCGACTTCGCCGTCAAGCTGGTTGGGACGGAAAAGATTTTTCAGGCGGGAAGTCCATGACATTTTCAATATCTCCTTATGTAAACCGCAGCACGCGCGCCACGGCGTCAGTCAAGCGGACCCAGCTCTTTTCCTCATCCGCCAATTGCTTTCGCCCGGCGGCAGTGATCGCGTAATAGCGGGCCCGGCGATTGTGCTCCGAAGCGCCCCACTCGGAACGCAACCAGCCGGACTGCGTCATACGATGCAGCGCCGGATATAGCGAACCTTCCTCCAGGCGGAGAACGTCCTCGGAGATTTGCTCGATAAGAAGGGTGATCCCGTAACCGTGCATGGGACGCCGTGTGGAGAGGATCTTGAGAACCAGGAGATCGAGGGTGCCCCGCAGGCGATCGTTAGTGTGCTTGCGCATGTTCCTATAGCCAGCTATAGGAAGTCTGTAACAAATTCATCCCGCTGTCAAGACGGGCATGCGGTCTGGGTGCGCGATAGGGAAGGCTGTGGAAATCGCGGCATGTCTCGGCTATACAATACGTCGCCGCCGAGCAGGGGGGCGCCCTGAGCGCGTTCGAGTCTCACGAACTTTAGATTCAACTTGACGCGGTCCACACTATTGATCCACGCGACCGGCCCGCTGCGTCTTCATTGCCTTTGGTGGACTACAGGCCCATGGAGCGCTCCCTTACGGTCGCGGTTCTGATTGAGTGCCGTGCGGTCTTGATACACTACGTCGCATGCGCATCCGGTTTACTTTTTTTGCTTTCGCTTTTGTCCTATCCGCCTCCGCGTTCGCCAATCGCGGAATTACTCCCGAGGATTATTTCGCGTTTCAGTCCATCAATGACGCGCACATCTCGCCCGATGGAAAACAAGTCGCCTACGTTGTCACTGTTATCGATCAGGCAAAGAACCGGCGCAACAGCTCTATTTGGCTGGTTGGGGCCGATGGAAAGTCCGCGCCGCGACGGTTGACGGCGGACGGTGTCAATTCCAATTCTCCGCGCTGGAGTCCGGATGGATCCCGGTTGGCATTTCTTTCGAGCCGATCCGCCGAAGCGGCGACTCCCGGTGCAGAGACGCCTCGTCCGCAGATTTACATATTGCATCTCGACGGCGGAGAGGCGCAGGCGCTGAGCCATCTGAAGAACGGCGTGACTGTGGCGCAGTGGTCGCCTGACGGGAAACGCTTCGTTGCGCTCAGCCGCACCGGTCCGAGCGACCAGGTTGCCGCCAGCGCGCGCAAGAGCGATGTTCGCCACTACAAACACATTTCGTATAAGTTCAACGACACCGGCTGGTTCGACGACAAGCGGAGTCACATTTGGGTGATCGATGCGGCCACTGGTAAAGAAAATCAGATCACGTCGGGCGAGGAGTGGAACGATACCGATCCGCAATGGTCGCCCGACGGCACGCGCATCGCATTCGTTTCCGACCGCACCGGACAGGAGTTCGAGAATGGCCACAACAAAGATGTGTGGGTGATTTCCGCCGAAGGTGGGCCGCTGGCGAGAATCTCCGATCATTCGTTCGAGGACGATCTTCCGCGTTGGTCGCCGGATGGAAAGCAGATCGTGTTCGCCGGGAAGACCGCACGCCGTCAATTCCCGAAGCTATACATCGCGGACGCCAAAGGCGGCGCGCCGTCGAGATTGGTGGCGGAGGAATCAGATCTCATTCCTTCGGACTTGCACTGGGGACCGGGCGCGAATGAACTGCGTTTTGAAACAGGCTTTAAGGGCACAACGCACGTTTTTCGCGTGGACCTGAACTCGCAGAAAGTTTCGCCGGTTACCTCCGGAGAGCGCGCCGTGCGGGGGTTCGATATGAACGAGAGGGCTGGGATCATGACGTATCTTGCAAATGATTTTCAGCACTTGGACGATCTGTATGCCGCGAATCTCGACGGCGCGGGCGAGCGGGCGCTCACGCATTTGAACGCGAGGTTGTGGTCCGGCTTGGATGTCGCGCGCGTGGAACGCCTGCCCTACAAAAGCACCGACGGCTGGGCCATCGACGGCTTCCTGGTGAAACCGATTGGCTGGCAGGCGGACAAAAGATATCCGATGATTCTGAGCGTGCATGGCGGACCCGCCGGACAATATGGGGTCGACTGGTATCACGAGTTTCAGGTCTACGCGGCCAAAGGCTATGCCGTTTTCTTTTGCAATCCGCGCGGATCGACCGGCTACGGCCAGAAGTTCGAACGCGGCATTACCAACAACTGGGGCGGCATGGATTATCAGGACGTAATGGCGGGCGTGGATGCGGCGCTGAAACAGAATCCGTGGATCGATCAGAGCCGTTTGGGTGTGACCGGCGGCAGTTACGGCGGATTCATGACCAACTGGATTGTCGGACACACGGATCGCTTCAAGGCGGCCGTGACGCTGCGCAGCGTGTCGAATTTCATCAGCGACGATGGGACGCGCGACGGAGCCTACGGGCATGAAGACGACTTCAAGGGATTTCTGTTCGACGATTTCGATCAGTATTGGAGCGCGTCACCGCTGAAGTACGCCAAGAACGTCAAGACGCCGACGTTGGTTCTACATTCCGATAACGATTATCGCGTGCCGCTGGAGCAGGGTGAACAGTGGTTTCGCGCGTTGAAGCATTACGGTGTGACCACGGAGTTCGTTATTTTCCCGCGTGAAAATCACAATCTGACGCGGACCGGGGAACCGAAGCATTTGGTGGAGAGCCTCAATTGGCAGTTGTATTGGTTCGATCGGTTTCTGAATGGGAATGGGGAGGCGAAGGCGCCGGACGCGCTGTAGACTCCCCGGCAAACGCTCCCTTACGGTCGCGGTTCTGACAGTTCCGGCAAACGCTCCCTTACGGTCGCGGTTCTGACAGCGCGTGGATTAGTTTTAGTTTTTCCCAGAGGGGGCCGAGGAGGTCCAGGCGTAGTGCGTTCGCGCCATCGGATAATGCTCGCTCGGGAGCTTCATGAACTTCCAGGAATACGCCGTCGACACCGGCCGCGACCGCGGCTCGGGCCAGCGTGGGGATGAAGCGGGGTTCGCCGCCAGATGTGTTTCCGAGGCCTCCGGGAATTTGCACGCTATGCGTGGCGTCGAAAATTACCGGCCATCCGAAATGGCGCATGATATCCAAACCGCGCATGTCGACAACCAGGTTGTTATAGCCGAAAGACGAGCCGCGCTCGGTGAGCCAAATATTGTCGTTGCCGGTGGATGCCACTTTTTCGGCTGCGTTGCGGATATCGTGAGGCGAGACAAACTGACCCTTCTTGATATTGACGATCCGGCCGGTGCGTCCGGCGGCAATCAATAGATCCGTCTGGCGGCAGAGAAACGCCGGGATCTGAAGAATGTCCGCTCCTTCGGCCGCGCGTTCGGCCTGCGACGGTTCGTGAATGTCGGTCAGGACGGCGTAGCCTTCTTTCCGAAGCCCCGCCAGAATTCGGATTCCTTCATCCAAACCTGGGCCGCGATACGACGTTATGCTACTGCGATTGGCCTTGTCGAACGATGCTTTGAAAATGAACGGACCGGCGATCTCGCGAATCCCGGCGGCAAGAAAATGGACATGCCGCTCGCTCTCGATCACGCAGGGGCCGGCGATCAACACCAGCGGCAGACCACGTCCAATTGGAGGAAGAGGGCTCAATCGGCGTGAGTGAACTGCCCGGTTCGCACGCAGGTGGCCTTGACACGATTGACGCGATGTTTATGCGCGGCAGCGATGAATGCGGCGAACAGCGGATGCGGCTCGAGCGGCTTCGATTTAAACTCGGGATGGAACTGGCATCCCAGAAACCAGGGATGATCGGGAATTTCGCAGATCTCAACGTACACGCCGTCGGGCGTTTGGCCAGCGATACGCAGACCGGCCTGGGTGAGAACCTGCTCGTACTCGCGATTGAACTCGAAGCGGTGACGGTGGCGCTCGCTGATCTCCGGCAATCCGTATGCTTCACGGGCAAAGCTTCCATCGGTGAGTAAACACGGATAGGCGCCCAGCCGCATGGTGCCGCCCAATTCATCCACACCCTTGAGCTCGCGCAATTTGTAAATGACGCGATCGGGCGTTGCGGGATCGAACTCGGTGGAATGGGCGTGCTCCAGGCCGCAAACGTTGCGCGCGAACTCGATCACCATGGTTTGCATGCCGAGACAGATTCCAAAGTACGGCACCTTTCTCTCGCGAGCGTAGCGAATGGATGCGATCATTCCTTCCACGCCTCTCTTGCCGAATCCGCCCGGCACCAGAATTCCGTCGAAGAGTTCCAGGCCGGGCGCGCATTCCGGCCAATGGAGGTTCTCCGACTCGATCCAGTGGATGTTCACCTTCAGCCGATGCGCGAGGCCGCCGTGCAGCAGGGCTTCCTTCAGGCTCTTGTAGGAATCCTCATACTCGACGTACTTGCCGACCAGCGCGATGTCCACTTCGTCTTCGGGATTCTGCATGCGCTCCAGCATCCCGGTCCAGCGGCTTAAATCGCGCGGCTTCGCCTCCATGCGCAGCAGCCGCAAAACAATTTCATCCACGCCTTGCTCGGCGAAAACCAGCGGCACTTCGTAGACGGAATGGACGTCCGTGGCGGTGATCACGGCTTCGACGTCCACGTCGCAGAAAAGCGCGATCTTCTCCTTCATGTCGCGCGGAAGCGCGCGTTCGGAACGGCACAGCAGCACGTCCGGCTGAACACCGATAGCGCGCAATTCCTTGACGCTGTGCTGCGTGGGCTTGGTCTTGAGCTCCTGCGCGGCTGCGATCCAGGGCACCAATGTCACGTGTACGAAGGCGGTATTATCGCGGCCCAGCTCGTGCCGGAGTTGGCGGATGGCTTCGAGAAATGGAAGCGACTCAATGTCGCCCACGGTTCCGCCTATCTCGACAATCACGACGTCCACGTCCGCCGCCACCTTGCGCGCCGCTGCTTTGATTTCATTGGTGACGTGCGGAATAACCTGCACGGTCTTTCCCAGATAATCGCCGCGGCGCTCACGATGGATAATCTGCTCATAGATCCGGCCGGACGTGAGATTGTTGGCTTGGCTCAGTTCCGCGTGCGTGAAGCGCTCATAGTGCCCGAGATCCAGATCGGTTTCGGCGCCATCGTCGGTGACGTAGACCTCGCCGTGCTGGAAAGGGCTCATGGTGCCGGGATCGACGTTCAGATACGGATCAAACTTTTGCAGCGTTACGCGCAGTCCGCGGCTTTCGAGCAAACACCCGATGGACGCGGCCGCAATGCCCTTACCAAGAGACGAAACCACGCCCCCGGTTACGAATATGTACTTGGCCATTGGCATTCCCTCTGTTTTCATTCCGACAAAGACGGTTCAAAAAGCGCGGCCATTCGTTCGAGATCTTCGGGCGTATCCACGCCCAGAGATTCGTACTCGGTTTCCACCACGCGGATACGATATCCGTTTTCGATGGCTCGCAATTGCTCCAAGCGCTCCACACTCTCGAGGGGACCCACCGGAAGGCCGGAATAGGCGAGCAGGAAATGGCGCCGATACGCATAGATACCAATATGTTTGTAATGAACGGCGCTGCCCTCGCGCACATAAGGAATGGGGCAGCGTGAAAAATAGATGGCGTCGCCAGCCAGGTTGCTAACCACTTTCACCACGTTCGGGTTGGCGATCTCGCTGGGATCTTCGATGCGCTTGGCCAGCGTCGCCATGGGCAAATCCGGATCTCCGAGCAGAGCCAGAGCGGCGGCGTCGATGGCAAGAGGATCGATCATCGGCTCGTCGCCCTGAATGTTCACGATGGCTTCCGCGCTATCGGAGGACGCGATTTCCGCCACGCGGTCGGTTCCGGATAAGTGATCGGCGCGGGTCATTTGAACCTGCGCTCCGAAAGATCGAGCGGCATTGTAAATCCGGCGGTCGTCGGTGGCGACGATCAGCTTGGTGAGATAACGGGCTTGGAGCGCACGCTCATAAACGTGCTGCAACATGGGCTTGCCGGCGATGAGAGCGAGGGCTTTTCCTGGGAAACGAGAGGAGGCAAACCGGGCTGGTATTACGCCCAAAATTCGCGTCGGCACAATAGATCTTAGCATAGCTCGCGGCCCGCCGGGCAAGAAATTTCAATGCGGCAAACCGGGGCGCGCGGATAAACTGAAATGAATGCCCATCGAGAGGATTTGTTCAGTCAATGACGTGGACATCGCGGTGTGGGAGTGGCCCGGCGCGGACCCGCCGGCGATGTTCTGCCATGCAACCGGATTCCATTCGCGATGTTGGGACCAGGTGGTTGCACACCTGCCGAAGCGACATTGTTACGCGTTGGATTTTCGCGGACATGGTCACAGCACGAAACTTCCGCCGCCGTATCCCTGGAGAAATTTCGGGCAAGATCTCGCCGGGCTGGCGGCGGCGCTCGATTTATCCGGCGCAATCGGTGTGGGGCATTCCATGGGCGCGCATTCGGTAACCCTTGCCTGCGCACTACGCCCGGCTGCATTTTCGGCGCTACTGCTGCTGGATCCCGTGATTCGATCCAGAGGAACTTACACCGGGCCGTGGCCAGAGGCGCAGTTCGCCGCCAAGCGCCGCAATCAGTGGCCGTCTCCGCTGGAGATGTTTGAGCGCTTCAAGGACCGGCCGCCATTTCAAGAGTGGGATCGTTCGGTGTTACGAGATTACTGTGAATACGGTTTGCTGCCGGAAGGCGATCATTTTGTTCTGGCGTGCCCGCCCACGGTGGAGGCGGCGATTTACGAGAACAGCTCCGCGACCGCTTCCGACATCTATCCGGAGATCGAAACCATTCGAATCCCCGTGCATGTGGTTCGCGCCGGCAAGACCATGGATCCCGCCAGCTTCATGGGGCGCTCGCCGACCGCGCCCGAACTGGCGTCGAGCTTCGCCAACGGTACCGATCGCGTGCTCGAGAATCACTCGCATTTCATCCCGATGGAAGCGCCGGCAATGGTTGCCGGGATGATCGCGGACATTCTGGGTCACCACTCTGCGCTTTAATGAAATAGTGACGATCGACGAACAAATCGCATACCTGAAGAAAGGCCTGGCGGAATTAATTCGCGAGGAAGAACTGCGCGAGCGCTTGACGCAGTCCGCGAAGACCGGCGTTCCGCTGCGCATCAAAGCGGGCTTCGATCCCACTGCGCCCGATCTGCATCTGGGCCACACCGTGCTGCTGCGCAAGATGAAACACTTTCAGGATCTCGGCCACACTGTGATTTTCCTGATCGGGGACAATACCGGGCTCATCGGCGATCCTACCGGCCGCAATACCACACGTCCTCCGATGACGCCCGAAGAGATCGATAAGAACGCGGAAACATACAAGACGCAAGTGTTTAAGATTTTGGATCCGGTGAAAACCGAGGTTCGATTCAACAGCGAGTGGCTGGCCCCGATGCAGTTTATCGATATCGTCACGCTGTGTTCGAAATACACAGTGGCGCGCTTGCTGGAGCGCGACGATTTTGCAAAGCGCTTCAAGGAAGGAATTCCTATCTCGCTCCACGAGCTGCTTTACCCTCTGGGACAAGCCTACGATTCGGTGGCGCTCAAATGCGACGTCGAAATGGGCGGCACCGATCAGAAATTCAATCTGCTGGTAGGCCGCGAGATTCAGCGCGACTTCGGCCAGCCGCCGCAAATCGTAGCGACCACTCCGTTGCTGCAAGGCACCGACGGCGTCGAAAAGATGTCGAAATCGAAAGGCAATTACATCGGCATCACCGAACGGCCGAAGGTGATGTTCCGAAAAGTCATGGGGATCAGCGACGATCTGATGTGGCGATACTATGAACTGCTCACCGACAAGAGCCTTTCTGAAGTCGCGGAGTTGCGGGGCCGCCAGGAACCAATGGCCGCGAAGCAGGCTCTGGCGCGCATAATCGTCGCGGATTTTCACTCGGGCGAAGCAGCGGATCAAGCTCAGGCCGACTTCGACCGTGAGGTGCGAGAAGGTCAAGTACCGTCCGATATCGAAACCATCACCTTGCCAAACGGAGTTGGGAACAGCTTGCCGAAGATTCTGTTGGCGGCGGGCTTGGCCGATTCGCGCACCGATGCCGAGCGCAAGGTAAAAGCCGGGGCGGTGGAAATCAACGGCGATAGACACGCTTCTCTAACAATTGCGCTGCCCCCAGGTCAACACGTTTTTCGGCTGGGCAAAAAGTGGAAGCGAATACAGGTGTAAATGCTGGCGTTCAACGACAACATCAGCCAGAGCATCGATGCGCTCCGTCAACACAAACTGCGCGCGGTGCTGACGGTGATCGGGCTCACCATGGGCGTGGCGACGCTCATCACCGTGATGACACTGGTGCAGGGTGCGAATGTCTACGTCGAACAGAAAATCGCGCGGCTGGGAACCGATGTTTTTCAAGTAGCCCGTACGCCGTTCATCGTCACCGATTTCAATCTGGTCATCAAGGCCCTGCACTACAAGAACCTTTCCATGGATGACGTGCGAGCGCTGGCTGAAACTTGCCGTGATTGCCAGGAAGTGGGCGCATCCGTGCAGGGAACCGCTCGCGCCCAGTACGCGGACAAGGAACTCAACGACATTACGTTCATCGGGCACACGGCCAATATGGCTGACATCGATTCACGTATTGTCGAACAGGGGCGCTACTTCACCGAGAGCGAAAATCAACGATCCTCCTACGTGTGCGTTATCGGCGATGACCTATCGCAACAATTCTTTGGCGGCGTGGATCCGGTAGGACACGTGATCCGGGTCAACAATCAGGAATTCACCGTTGCCGGCACCATCGAGCGCATTGGTTCCGTGCTGGGACAAAATCAGGACACTTTTGCGATCGTGCCGATGAATACGTATCTGCGCATGCGCGGCTCGCGATCGAGCGTTACCATTCAAGTGAAAACGGGTCCGGGAAAGGCGTTCGAAAACGCGCAGGACGAAGCTCGTCTGGCGTTGCGCGCACGGCGGCATGTTCCCCCCGGCGCGGAGGACGATTTTTTCATCGGCACCAAGGACAGCTATATCTCGCTTTGGCAGAGCATCAGCTCAGCGTTTTTCGCGGTGTTCATCATGGTCAGCTCCATCTCGGCCGTGGTGGGCGGCATCGTGATCATGAACGTGATGCTGGTGAGCGTGACGGAGCGGACGAAAGAAATTGGCATCCGGCGCGCGCTGGGAGCGACGCAGCAGGACATCATGCGGCAATTTCTCTCCGAGAGCGTAATCCAATGTTTGATCGGCGGGTCCGTCGGCATTCTGTTTGGATTCCTGACGGCGTTGGCGCTGCGCACTCTCACTTCGTTCCCCGCGTCGGTTCAGACTTGGGTCGCAATCCTGGGACTCTTGCTCAGCTCGGCGATCGGTCTGTTCTTTGGAATTTACCCCGCGACGCGCGCCGCCAAGCTGGACCCCGTCGTGGCTTTGAGGACCGAATAATATGACGCGCCACGAAGCCATCGAAAATCTGTTGGTGGCGTTGGACACGCTGCGCTCGCACAAAGTACGCTCCTCGCTCACCGTGCTCGGTATCGTTATTGGCGTCACGTCGGTGATCTCGGTCGCGTCCATCATCGACGGCCTAAACCGCTACGTGCAAAACAAAGTCGATTCGTTAGGTTCGCGCACATTCTTTGTGACTCGCCTCCCGCCGGGCACCGATCCGAATCGTATGCCGCTGAAGATTCGCGTCCGGAAATATATCGACTATGCGGACGCAGCCTACTTGCGCGAGACGTGTCCGGACATCGTGACCGCCACTACATTCGGCACTCGCGCATTCTTCTTTGGGCAGACAAATGTAATCAGTTATGAAGGCCAGCGCGTGGAGCGTGTGTTTCTGCGCGGGGGCGAGCCGGAACTGGCCGAAGCCATTCCCGCGTACTCGGTTGCGCAGGGACGCTTTATCTCGCGCTACGATGAAGACCACGCCCGCGCAGTGGTGGCGTTGGGCGTGGACATCGCCGATTCTCTGTTTCCACAGACCGACCCAATTGGAAAAATGGTGCACTTGAACGGTGAGCTCTTTGAAGTGATTGGGGTGTTCGAGAAAGATTCTGGATTTTTCGGCGCGGGAGGAATAAACCAATTCGCGATAATTCCGCTAAGCAAATTCCGCAAAGACAATCCAGACATCAAGGAATTGGCCATTGCGTTCATGGCGCCAAGAGGCGGCGATGTTCAGAAGGCCAAGGATGAAGTGACGGACGCACTGCGCAGGCGGCGGCGCCTGCCTTTTAACGTCGAGGACGACTTCGATATCATCTCGCCGGATTTCATCAGCTCCTTGTGGAAACAGCTTACCGGAGCGCTGGTGGTTCTGACCGGCATCATCAGTTCGGTGGGATTGCTGGTGGGCGGTATCGGCGTCATGAACATCATGCTGATTTCGGTGACGGAGCGCACCAGCGAGATCGGCGTGCGAAAAGCGATTGGCGCGCGAAAGGCGGACATCCGCGTACAATTTTTATTCGAAGCAACCGTGCTTTCGTGCACGGGCGGCGCAATTGGGATCATGCTGGCGGCAGCTTTTGCGTTCACGATTCGTCATCTGGTCCCCTCCATTCCGGCAACCCTGTCTTTGTTGTGGGTGGTGTTGGGCGTCGGCATTTCGCTGGCGGTCGGAATGTTCTTTGGGTACTATCCGGCCAACCGGGCCGCGAATCTCGATCCGATCGTGGCCTTGCGATATGAGTAGACGTCACTTTGCCTGGAACCTGAAGCAGCGGCAATTACTGGCCGGAGAGCGCACGCTGATCATGGGTGTGTTGAACGTTACGCCCGATTCGTTTTCCGACGGCGGAAAATATCTGGATCCGGACCGGGCCTTCGCCCGCGCTATTGAGCTGGAGGAGCAGGGCGTCGACATAATCGACGTCGGCGCCGAATCGACACGTCCCGGCGCGCAACGGATTTCAGAGGCGGAAGAACTGCGCCGCCTGATTCCGGTGTTGAAGCGTCTTGATGGAAAGCTGAACGTGCCGATTTCGGTGGACACGTACAAGTCCGCCGTCGCTGAAAAAGCCATGGAACACGGCGCTGAGATAATCAACGATCCTTCGGGCCTGACATTCGATCCACAGTTGGCGCGCATTGTGGCGAACCATGATGGCGGATTGATCATCAATCACATGCGGGGGACGCCGGAGAGCTGGGCAAAACTTCCGCCGATGAAAGATGTGATGGGCGGCATCCGGGCGGATCTGGATGCGTCCGTACACCGCGCAGTCCGGTCCGGCATGAATCGCGCGCGAATCGCGATTGACCCCGGTCTGGGTTTCGGAAAGCGGAAAGAGCAGAATTCCGAAATCCTGGCTCGGCTGGGCGAACTGGCGGGTCTCGAACTTATGATTGTCGTGGGCCCGTCGCGAAAGGCATTTCTTGGACAAGGTCTATCGGGCCCCGCCGTGCAATGCGCCTCAGCGGCCGCGGTGGCGGCTGCAATTCTCGCGGGCGCGCACATGGTTCGCGTTCACGATGTCGCGGAAATGAAAGCGGCCGCTCAACTGGCCGATCAAATTCTCAACTCCGCTGGCACTTCGGACAGTAGTGTGTCCCACGTCCCGCCACCACGATCCGCCGGACCGGTGTCGCGCAAGTAGGACACGGCTCTCCGGCGCGCCCGTACACCTGGTGCTGCAATTGGAAACTACCCTTCTCACCGGCCGCGTCGACATAATCGGAAATCGAGGAACCTTTCAGGCGAATGGCGGTGGCGAGAATATCGACCATGGCGCGATGCAGCCGGGTGCCGCGATCTTTGCTCAAGCTGGACGCGATGGCGCGCGGGTGAATTCGCGATTCAAATAGCGCTTCATCGGTGTAAATGTTCCCCATGCCGCGCAGAAATCTCTGATTGAGCAGGAGCGGCTTGATGCGGGCGTTGCGCTTCTTCAGCAGCTTCAGAAAATCTGCAAGCGGAATGTCGAGTGCGTCCGGCCCCAATGCCTCGGCCCGCTCCAGCAATCCGGCGCTCCACTCGATGCGGCCAAAATGGCGGACGTCGTCATACACCAACAGCCCTTCATCAAGCTGAAAGACGGCGCGCGCATAGGGCCCGGGTTCTTTGTCGAGCAACAGCTTGCCGGTCATTCCAAGATGAATGGAAAGAACACCGTGGTTGAGCTCCAGCACGATAAACTTGCCGTGCCTGCGAACGGATTTTACGGGCTGGTTGCGTACGCGGCGGCGAAGCTCGGGAAATTTCTGCCGGACCACGTGGTGCGAGGAAAACTTCGCGTCCACAATTATGCGCCCGGTGAGTTTCGGCGCCAGTGTTCGAACGACGGTTTCAACTTCCGGTAATTCAGGCACGCGTTTCCGGATCGATGAGGATGTCGTCGCCTTCCACTTTGACCGCAAACCGATCGAGTTTCACGGCCGGATCGTAATCGTTCTCGCCAGTCTGGCAGTTGTAAGCCCACTCATGCCAGGGACAGACAATGGAATTTTCCTGCAACGTGCCTTGACCGATGGGCCCTCCGGCGTGGGGACAAATACCCCAGAGCGCGTGCAGTTGCCCGCCTTGATTGCAGATCGCATAGGAGTCGTCGCCAAGAATCACCTCCATGACGGAGTCCGGCGGCAGGGACGATAGAGAACCAACTTTGATGAAAGCCATACATCGATTGTTTTACCACGCGCTGATGGAGTCGATTCGATGGCTTCTCAAACCACCGTCACGAGCCATGCTTCAGGCAAGCAGCGCCCGCCGGACCGCGTCCGGTTCCCGTGCGATTACTGTCAGGAAGGCCAGAGCCGGGCCGCTGGGGACTCGGCGGCCATGCTCCCAATGCTCCAAGGTCCGTTTACTCAAACCGAATAACTTCGCGAACTCGCCTTGAGATAGGGAGATCTTCTCCCTGATCGACTTTACATCAATGTAATCTGGGGCGTGGACCTCACAACCGTGGTTCTCTTCGCCCTTGGCGAAGGCGAGCGCTTGTCTCGCGCGCTCGATCATTCGTTGGCCCGCGGTTGGTTTCTTCTTCATCTCGACTCCCTTGTAGGCCTGTAGGCTTTGACTATTTCTGCCAGGACCGTCTTCCAGACACAGGGTTCTTTCGGCGTCAGATCGCTCTTCTCGTTCTTGGCGAAGATGTTGAGCAAGAAAACCGGAATGTCCGGACCGGTGAAGAACGTTATGATCCGGTAACCGCCACTCTTTCCCTTGCCCTTTCCGGCGAACCGCACCTTTCGGGCGCCACCGGTTCCCTCGATCACGCCGCCAGCCGCCGGGTTGGCGGAAATCCAAGTTATGAGAGCAAGCCGCTCCGTGCCGAGCAGTCCCAAAGACCGTGCAGCGCTAAGGAATGCTGATGTCTCCACGACTGTCCTGCACACTCTGGTATACGCCAATGGAGTGTACTAGCAAACAATTTGAACGTTTGTACTCTGCTGACGCCGTTTTTCGAGTCCACTCAGACTTCTCCGAATATATGTTCAGAGGAGCCACGCACGGCCTTTGGGCGGCTGATCGATTAGGAGATTCGAGGACGTGTTCTTGCTAGAATGGATGCAAACCAACTTCGATGCATGATCGGTTTCCATGCCACCCTAGCTCAGTTGGTAGAGCGGCTGATTCGTAATCAGCAGGTCGCCGGTTCGATCCCGGCGGGTGGCTCCAGAACTAAATCAATTACTTAGAGCAGTCCGAAGGTCTTTGCCGAAGCCCAGGAATGGGCGAAGCGCCGCCAGAAAAACGTGCCGGAAGTAAGATCCTCCAAATCGTCCCCACGGATGCCGCAGCTTTTCCCGGGCGAAATCGACAAGATGCTCAAGGACATCAACACGCAAATCGAGGCTCTGCGGAGCCGCCGCGACGTGGATGGGACGGAGCCGTTCGCCGAGAATTGACCGCCGAGGAGAAATTGGCGATTCAAGTCCTCACGGCTCGACGTAGCGCCCTCCAGGAACAAAAATACGGCGTCTGCATTCCGCCGGCGAATGGAACGTAGCCAGAGAGCTTCTCCTCGCCAGATTCGGGGGGAACTCCGAC
>CATPCJ010000442.1 GCA_955652915.1 uncultured Bryobacteraceae bacterium | reverse complement strand
GGTGCTGCGCGCGGTGAGAAGCGCGCGAAGTTTGCCGGGATTGCCTGCCTGGGAGGAAGTGTCCGGTAGCCGGTGAGCGGCTCCGAACGGTTCCGCGCAGAGTTTGGCCGCCGAAACATTTCCGAGCAATAATGTAGAATGCTAGGCTAGTCTAGACTAGAGTGCTGACTATGCTCGCGGAGGGACCGGTCCGATACGAAGTACTTCAACCGCGGGTGCTCGAATTGCCTCTGGTATGGAATACGGACCTGAATAAGATCCTGGTCCTGGGTCATCGCTCGGGCCGTTTGCCGATAGAGGGGCTCGCGCCGAGTGAGCGTACGCCCAAGCCTGGCTGCACAATTCGTCTCAGAACCGAAGAATCGTTGTGACACGACGGTTTCGCTCAGGAGACCGGTGGCGATCACTTTCCGACACGCTTGCATTCACGAATGCCAATCCAAGCGAGCGAGGGTTGGCCTTTTTCGGCCACAGCGGACGTGGTTGATCAATCGCCGCTCCGCAACGCGGGCTTCTGGACAGCGCGGTGTGGTGGTATTTTCCTAGATTCTACGACACAGGAACTGGTAGTACCGATTAATTAACTCCGGGCGAATAGCAATATCAACGTGGACTTGAGGCTGAGTTCAAAAGCCCTCATGAGGGGCTGGCGAGAAGGGATAAGCAGCCAATCTCAGCCGTCGGTAGCGAGTCAATTTCCGCAATGCGTCAACCGGTTGTGGCCGTGCTGTGTCGCAGCGTACTACGACAACTCAGTTCTCGTTGTCCCCCAAAGTCAGCCGCGTGATAAACGTCCCCCAGTTGGCGAGCGTCGTCCGAGGCCTCGGCCCGATGTATTCACCGGCCAGCCAGATGACGCCATCCGCATCTACCGACGCAGCCCCGTAGTCCCCCCACCGTGCCTCGCAAAGCACCGGGGATATACACGGAGGCGGCACGGCAACCTGACTCGGATAGCCGGTAAAGCCATCTTCGGAGTTCACGCCCATACCCGCGATGTGGATCTTATCCGCGTTTCCAGCCCCGCCTAGTTTTACATAACCCGTGCTGGGGAATCGAGTGGGACTGGATACCGAGAAGCCGATGGCGGCGTTGCCTTCCGCATTTACGCCAACCGCCGGGAAGAACACGCTGCCGTTAGCCAGCGCCACGTATCCTTGTTCCTGCACCTGGGCTTCCAGGCTGCCCTCCTCCGTCTCCACTTGCACTGAAAACCAGGCGATGCCGGCCTTCAAGTCGGTTTCGCCGGGCGACGTAAGACCGGTGGTGACGGCGCTCCACAACCGGCCGTCGGAGAACGTCACCTGCTGCATCCGGTGTTCGTTGGTGGCCAGGATTTCAAATACTCCCGGGTTCACAACAGATCCCAACGGCAGCGTTCCCATCTTCTGGAATGCGTCCGGCGGAACACCATAAACTTCACTGGCGATCGCTTTTCGAAACAGATGAAATTTGGTGTTCGGACCCGGAGGAAAATTAAGCAGAGAAGTATTCTGGAGCGCCCAGACATTCAGCTTGTTCTCCAGAACCGAGGTTATATCGAACGAACTAAGGTAGTATTCGGTGCCGAAATGCGCGCCCTCGTTCCCGCGAGTATTGCTGGCCGGATGGATGCTGAAGGGCAAGCTGCCGTCGGCGCTGAACGCCGGCGGGAAACTGATATGGAGCACGAAAGGCGGCGGCGCACCAGCGGCGAGGAACAGCTTGGACATCGCGTAAAGCTGATTGCCCGCGAAGTTTCCGGTCACCAGCGAAAACGCGTTGGTGCTGAGGAAGAAACCGTTTGCGTCGAATCCGATCAGCGGCTGATCGCCGAAACACGGGCAGCCAAAACCATCATTCGTGGTATGGAGCCGGAACAGGTTCCAGTGCTTGGTGGGATCGCCGGTCTGGCTCACGGCAATCAGCAGGCTGCTTCCCCCCAGCAGGTTGCCGGTGGCGGGATCGACGTCGATCTGCAGGAGCGTCACGAAAAACCGGTTTGTCTGCGCATCATAGAAGCAGCGTGGATCCGAGGTGAAATCCCCGAATACAGGTGTGGCTGACCGGATAACCTCGGGCTGCAGGTTGAAGAACTGGTTTAAGGCCGTTGGCCCCGCCAAAAGTGCGCCATTATCCTTCCTATAGACCGCGAGCGCGGTATTCACGGTCTCCAACGCGAATGCATTGCCGACACAGAAGCCCTGGTCTGGCGGCTCAAGGCTGAACTGGGTGTTCGCGAACGCCCCGGTTCCCGCCACGCGCTGATCTCTGTGATCCAGGCCGTCGAAACCGAAGAAATTCGCGTTCGATGTGGCCACTTCGTTATTCTTCACATTCGGAAAAGTGAGCGGAGTCGCGAGACTGGCAAAGGGGCGCCGCGGCAGGTTGGTCAGGGCGTCCAAGTTCGGCTTGCGAAGCTCGAGGTTGGGGTGCAGGCCAAGTGGCGGCGGAGTGGTTGGGCCGTTGTCGAGAACCGCAACGCCCTTTGAATCCAGCCGTACAAACTCCTGGCTGACGGTGACTTCCTGGCTCAATACTATCGTTGGGATTGCGAGCGCAAATCCGGCAAGAATGAACCCATGCTTTAAGAGATTGAATTTTGGCATTTTTTATCCTTTATCTGGGATTTCCATTTTGGCATCCTCAGATTCAGCTAAGTATACAACACGGGCGGCGATTGCAAGTACTTTTTCCGCGCGTGCTTCTTAGTGAACCACGATTAATGAAGCATTGTGATAAATACAGTGGCCGGACAATGCATTAGCAGGCGAATCAACACAAGTCCACAATAGGCGTTCCGGGAGCGAGCCGAAATCGTTTTGGTTGAGGATCAGCAACTTTTTCCACCGGCCTCAGCCTCCATGCTTCGAACTTTAGTCATAGCTTGGGCCCACTCGAAGGGAATTGCGGCCCACTTGGCCGGGTATTTTGCCCTCACCAGGGGCGAGGGATGGTACGAATCGATCAGGTCCAACTTTGTGGTCTCAAGGTAGGGCCTCGCGCGGGCTGCCTTATCGCCCACCATCACTACTGCAGTCAACGCGGGGAGAAGCTTAACGAGCGCCCCAACACAGGTTATGCCCTCGCGAAGCTCTTGGGCGGTCACTTTTCGCAGACCATTCCACCATGGAACCACGTTCCAAATTACCGTCTTCTTTCGAGGAATGCCTGCCTGTTCCATGAACTTAAATGTAGCTTCGGCGGTGGGGTCGTTATTGTTACGGCTAATGAAACCCGACCCCGCGCGTTTACCGGACTCGGCGGTCATCGGACCGGGCTTTTCGAAAAGAAAGAGCACTTGAGCCTCAACACCGCCGTCGAGTGGATCAAATTCGGGGACCTCTACCCCGCTGCGTCCTCGCAGTTCCGCGACGTACGCGGTAAGACGGGCAATGTGAGGCATACCAAGCATCGCCTTCCGTCGCTGACACTCGTTGGCATCGCGCATTGAGCGCGGTCGGTCATCGATGTCGGAGGACAGGGAAATCTGTTCGCTCATGATTTCGAAAATCTATCACGTTCAAAACGCCGCTGCGTCCTCTGTACGGTGAAACGGCGTTATCGGGACAGTCGAAAGCGGGTCGATATCACGGCGTCAGCGTCGCCGCCTTCGCCGGTCCAAAGTAAATCGAATTAAATAACAACTTATAAGTCCCATGCGGCTGCCCTCGAAATGCCGCCTCCACCCCGAGTAGAAATACTTTGCCTTCTCCCATCGGCGCTTCGGCCGCGGCCACGGTTCCTTCCAAATAGCCCTGCCCCCATGCCCAACCGCTGCGCAGCGGCGTCGCATTCGGAAACCAGGCGATCGGTTTCACGCCGTTCAACTCCGCCTCAGGAGCCATGCGAAACACTGGACTGTTTTCGAAGAACACATCCGCCGTCGAACCCATGCCGTATGCCACCGGATTGGTGTTATCGACATTCACTTGCAGCACCGAACCAGGCACGTAGAATTTCTCGCGCGGCAGCGGGTGTTCCTGGCCGTCCACGGTCCGTTCGACCAATCCGTTGTGAAGCGGAAGCCCGAAAAACTGGGCGAGCGAAGTGGAATCGCCGATAGTAACAATCGTTCCACCGGCTTCCACGAATTTCTTAAGATTGACGATGGTTTTCTCGGGCGACACGCGGCCCAGCATCTTTCGATACTCTTCGGGAATCTCGTCCGGATTGGGTTGACGAAAGAATCCGCCGCGGCCGCGAGCTTCTGAAAGTCCCACCGAGCGTGGCATGGCGCCCCCCGGAAATACCAGCACATCGAAGCGGCTGGAAAGATCGCCCCGATCCAGCGCCGCCGGATACACAACCTCGAACGGAAATTCAAATTGTTCGAAGATCCAGCGCAGCCATCCTGAAGGCATCGAGCCGCCGTACTGATCCCACAGGCCAATGCGCACCGGCTTCAGCTTGAACGCGTCGCCAGAGGGGCGGGTGGACACGGCTTGAATCGTCAAATCGAATTCGGCAGCGGCCTTATCGAGCAGGGCGCGGGTTTGCGGACGGGCCGGCACGAACATTGCGCCGGCGCCGGTGTTGTGCCCGGCCAGCGTGGAGGGTTGCTTCAGCCAGTACACTTCATCGCCGTTTTTCAGCAGCCGATTCACCAGAATAAATGCGTCGTTTTGCTGATGGCTGACGAGATAGCCTGCGGCTTGCGTGGGGCCCAGAATCTTTGCCGCGGGCGGTTTCTGCAATCCGCTTACGGCTTCGAACGGACCATTGAATCCTTCCAGAATGCGATCGAACTTCACGCCCATTTGATATGCCAGCGTGTAGCCGGTGACATCGTAGGGCGGGATCGGCGGACCGCCCGGATAGCGGAAATCGTTGGGATGATCCTGGGGCTCGAACATGTCCAGAACATGCGGCCGGAACGCTTGCGCTGTTTTCACGATCCAGGAAGCGGCCGGATAGTGTTTGCCCGCAACGTCGAAATCCGAGGTCGCGCGCTGCACCGTGACCCCGGTCTTGATCAGCGTGTTAATGAACTTGGTTGCCGTTCCGAAATCGGGTTGATCGGAAGGAATGATGTAGCCGCGAGGATCGCGCAGGGCTGGATTGTGCAGCTCCGATTCGTAAAATTTTGCCGGAAGCGCACCGGCGGCCCGGGGATCGAATCCACCTGGGCTATCACCGGCCGGCGGCGCGGCGGCATCGACATTCGCAGTGGCGGGGCGCTGCCCACCTCGAGGCGGCGTGATGGGCTCGGCCTTGGCCGCGGCATCCTTCATGGCCTCGATGCGCTTGGGCGTCACCGTCCACGAATCCCGGCTGCCGCGCTGAATTGAATTGCGGCCCATCTGATAAATATTGAACAGAAAATCCTCGCGGTACTTGGAAGCCAGGTCGAGCACGGCGCGATTCGCGGTCCAGGAATACTCGATCGACTGCCGGAAATGCCAGGTCTGCGGCGGAACCGGAAACGGTTCATCGCCGGTGGGCAATTGCCGTGCAGGAATCAGCGGAACGTCCATGGGCGTGGGGTTGCCGATGGTCTCCGTCAACAATCCAACCATGTTGTGAAAATATGTAGTGGTGCGCAGTCCGCCGTTGTACCAGGTGGAATAACTCGCGCCGCTCCGCATCACCGTGCCGGGCTTGCCTTCGGCGACAAAACGGCTGTGCATCGCCGAGCCAACCAATTCAATCAGAGTCGGGATGAGCGGATCGAAATTATAGTTGAACGGATCGCGGAAAGGCGGCGCGAACATCACCGCGCCCGCCGGACCCGTCTGATGGTGGTTGTACATGATCTGCGGAAACCACTCCAGGTAAAGCTGCCGGTTAATGTTGGTGGTCTCCTTCATGTTCGACATGTAGAAATCGCGATTGTTGTCGTGACCGATGTAGTGCTGCCAAAGCAGCGGAATGTTTTGCGTGGAGCGCTTCAGTGGATCGGACGCGCGCATGTACCAGTTCGAAACCAGTTCCATTCCATCCGGATTGGCGTGCGTGGCGAGAATCACAACGTCGTTCAGAATTCGCAGCGTTTCCGGATCGTTGCGCGTCAGCATCTGGTAAGCGAAGTCCATCAACTGATGCGCGCCTAGAACCTCGGAAGCGTGCAGTCCGCCATCGATCCACACCACTGCTTTGCCTTCGTGCGCCAGCGCCCGGGCCTCGTCGTCCGTCAGACCTTCCGCCAGCGCGAGTTTTCGAGCTATTTCCTTGTAACGCGCGAGCTTCTTGTGATTCTCGGGCGACGTGACGATGGCCATCCATTGCGGACGCCCTTCCTCCGTCTTTCCAATTTCCACGAGCTTCATGCGGTCGGACTCA
The DNA here is from genome assembly GCA_955652915.1 of uncultured Bryobacteraceae bacterium. Lineage (GTDB taxonomy): Bacteria > Acidobacteriota > Terriglobia > Bryobacterales > Bryobacteraceae > Palsa-89. Next base: position 25,479 of record CATPCJ010000442.1, on the reverse strand, counting down.
GCGGCCAACTTCTGCCACCACGCGGTGAACTGCGTGTAGTTCGCGAGACGATAATCATCCCCAACATCGAACCCGAGCGCCTCCTTGGCCGTCGTGATGCGATGCCCGTTCTGGGCGGACGCGGAGATTGCAAAGGCCAGGGCCACTGCGCTTGCGGCGAGTTTCGACAATCGTGTTCGATGAGTATGGGACGGCATTCCAAAATCCTCTGTTCTGAGTTGCTCCTGCTAATGATAAACAATTGGAAGATGCGGGATAACAGCGGGACCAGGGCAAAGCGAATGAGCATTCCGCTGGTAGCGGGCTTGATCGGCATAGTGGCGGTCATCGTATTCGCGCTTGCCGCGCTCGGTTTCTATACGCGATTGAAGCGGGATCGCGCCGCTGCCACGTGGCGATTAACCAGCGATCGGGCCCAGGACACTCAGCCGGACATATCGCCCGATGGGCAGCAAGTGGTGTTCGTGAGCAATCGGAACGGCCACAAAGATATTTGGCTGCTGCGCATCAAGGGCTCGGTTCTGAAGAGCCTCACGCACGAGCAAGGCGAAAACGATGCTCCGGCATGGTCGCCCGATGGCCGCGAGATAGCTTTTCAAAGAGACGGAAACATTTTCCTAATGAGCGCCGATGGTTCCGGTCAACATGCCGTGGCGTATGGGGCGCGCCCGGGCTGGTCGCCCGACGGGCAGCGTCTCGCATTTCAATCGACACGAGACAGCGTCAGCGGCATTTACGTGCTGGATTTAGCATCCGGAAATGAACGCCGTCTCACTGCTCCGGGAATTCCATGTTCCGAGCCCGCATGGTCGCCAGACGGGAAGAAGATAGTGCACTCGCGCGAGTCCCACTTGTTCGTTATGGATTCCGGCGGCGGCAATGTTCAGCAGCTCATTCCGGGCGCGATGCTCGCCACGGCGGCGCCGGCCTGGTCTCCCGACGGAAAAAGAATCGCATTCACCGGCAACTTCGGGCGAGGGCGCGCGATATTTCTGATGAACGTCGATGGAACCGAGATCACACGCATCACCGATGGCGAAGGCGAAAGCGAAGTTGCATTTTCACGTGATGGCCAGCGCATCGTTTTTGAAAGCACCGCTCCGGGAAATAGCGATATTTTCTCCGGGCCTGTTCCGCGGATGCTGGGCCGCCGTTTGACCTTCCATGCCGCTGAGGATCAAAGCCCCTCTTTATCGCCAACTGGCGGCCAGATAGCCTTTTCGAGCAATCGTGCAGGCCAGCCGGATATCTTCGTCCAGGATCTAGGCACGGGGCAAGTTCAAAATCTTACCAACAATCCAGCGGACGATGAACACCCGGCGTGGTCGCCCGATGGCACGCGTATCGCCTTCGACAGCAATCGGACTGGGCGCAAACAAGTCTTCGTGATGAAGGCCAATGGCAGCGACACGGTGGAGATCCCAGGCGAAGCGTCCGAACCATCGTGGTCTCCGGACAGTGCGGATCTGGTGGCTGTCAGCAAGACCAGGCTGCTGGTGGTTCATCTCAGCGACGGATCCGCCCGCGAGCTTTCCCCCAGCGGCGGGAGCGCGGAATGGCCGGCATGGTCTCCCGATGGCGCGTCGATCGCTTTTAGCGCGAGGTCGCGAGTATTTCTGGTGTCGCCGCGAGGCGGACCAGTTCGTCCCTTGACGGATGGATCTCACGCCGCCGGCCATCCCACCTGGAGACCGGACGGCAGCATTGCTTTTGAATGCGATTGTGGATGGGGAACTCAGATAGTCACGATGCGGCCGGATGGATCGGACCTGCGGTTCCTCACCAACAGCTTGCCTCGCAACGTTTCGCCGTCGTTCTCAAAGGACGGCTTCCGGCTTTTCTTCGCGACAAATCGGGACGGCAATTTCGAGCTGTACGAAATATATAACTGAAAAAGGGACCAAAATTGCGGCCCAAACGCCTTTTCCAGCAGCTTGCTAAGACTAGGCGATCAATCCGGATAAATCGGCCGTCTCGATTTCGATGTGCTCGGTCTGCTCTTGAATATCGCGATCGAATACGCGGACGGGAAGGCTGTCGCAAACGCCCGCAATCATGCCGGCGGAGTCGGTAGCCGAGGTTGGAATCAGGATCGACCCGGGCGGCAGGCATCCCAATCGCTCCCGGCTTCCATGGACGATGAGAGCGGTGATGGTACCGGTAAGCCGATATGCGGAGACGGTCATGGCGCTGTGGTCTAGACTCAACGGATCGCCACAACGTTTCACTCATATCCGAAATCCTGCCGCCGATAAGCACTCTGTGAGTAGAGTCCTGTTGCTTTGTTGCGCGGCCGCATTCGGTATCCAAGGGCAAACGGTCACGGTAACGGCCACGCCGGCTAACGTGAGCTTCACGTATCAAGTAGGGGCGGTATTGCCCGCCGCACAAACGGTTTCTGTAAAATCCAGTGCGGGCACGCTGGCGTTCACCACTTCCATCACCGGGACGAATGCTCTTTGGTTGACGGTCAGTCCCGATAGCGGCAAGCTGCCTGGGAGCCTGAGTTTGCGGGCCAATCCGACCAGCTTGGCCGTGGGCACGTATACCGCGACGGTTATCGTAGTCATGACTGGCATCACCAATCCACTGAACGTTCCGGTGACGTTGGCGGTCACCTCGCCCCCATCCACAGTGACCTTAAGCGCGGCCACACTGAATTTCACGGCGCCGCCGATTCCGCCGGCATCTCAAACGGTGACCCTTTCCACAAGTGGAACTCCCATTTCATTCTCGGTCGCATCCGGCGCGGCTTGGCTTCAGGTCAGCCCAACCGTTGGAGTAGTGCTGCCGGGCGAGCAGGAGATTCTCACGATCTCCGTGGATCCATCGAGCCTGGCGCCGCAAAGTGCGCCGTATGTGGGAAAAATCACGGTGACGGCGTCGGGCGCGGGGCCTAAGGCGCAGAGCATTACCGTGAATCTGACCGTGAACAGTACGAAGCCGACGATCACCAGTGTGTGGCCGGGAACTTTGCCAATCAACGGCGGCGCGCAAACCATCACGATTCGCGGAACCGGTTTCTATTCCGCGACGGCAGCGAAGGTGCAAGGCGTAACTGCTCCGTTGACCGCCACCATCGTGAGTTCAACGGCGCTCTTGGCGGTTGTACCCGCGAGCCTCTCCATGGCGGCCGCCACGCTGAATGTAATCGTCTCGAATCCGGCGCCCGGAGGTGACTCCACTTCGTCGCCGGTCACAGTCGCGAACGTTCCAGTCATTCAAGCGGTGGTGAATGCCGCCAGTTACGCGGCGGGATCGGTGAACCCTGGAGAACTTGTCACCATTTTCGGAACGAACATCGGGCCTTCGACGCCTGCATCGCTGACCATCACGAATGGTTCGGTCGATACCACGCTGAGTGGGGTGACGGTGACGGTGGACGGGAAAGCGGCGCCGCTGATCTACGTGAGTCAGAATCAGATTTCGATCCAGGTTCCCTACGAAGCATCGGCCGGCAGCGGAAAAGCGGTGGTGGTTACCAACGGAGCGAATCCCGCCGCGAATGCCACGGTCACAATCGCGCCGGATGCGCCCGGCATCTTCACGGCCGACGGATCGGGCACTGGACAAGCGGCCGCGCTCAACTACAACACGGCTACGACGCTATACAGTCTGAATTCCAGCACGAATACCGCGAGGATCGGCGATACGGTGATCCTGTACCTGACGGGCGAAGGCAACTACAACGCAACGCCGCTTGCGGGCACGACGAATACGGGCTACGTCATCCCACTGACGTTGACGCCCCTGCCGCAGATGAGTCCACTGCCGGCGGTTACGATCGGCGGCGCGCCGGCTGTGGTCGCATACGCGGGACCGCTGCCCGGATCGATTATCGGCCTGCTGCAAATCAACGTCACAGTTCCGGTCGGCAGCACGACTGGAGCTGCTGTACCGGTTGTAGTTACCATCGGCGGCGTCGCGACGCAATCGAACCTGACAATCGCAATTCACCCGTAGCCGTTCGATCTTAAGTCTCATGCAATATCGCGTTCGGATCCCGTCCAGCCGCGACCCAGGCCGGGCCAAGCGCCGACACCAGCGACACAACAAAAAGGAACACGAGCACCGATCCGAGCAGCATTGGATCGCGCGGAGACACGCCGTAGAGCAACTCCGATCCGAGCTTGCCGAATCTCACTACACAACAGACGCCGGCGGCTTCACCGGCTAATACGAACACCAATGCTCGATTGACCATATCGCGCACTAACCTGGGTCTTCTCGCGCCCAAAACCGTCTTGATCGCGATTTCCCGCCGGCGCATCGCCACACCTTCGGCTATAACGCTGTAGACTCCCGTCGCAGCGAGGATTACCGAGCACGCTCCGAACCAGAGCAGCAGGATCATGTTGAATCGATGCCTGGCTGTGTTGCGATCGATCAAGCTGCCGATAGTGGCCACACCAGCTACCGCCTGGTTGGGATCGATTCCCGCCAGAGTTCGACGCACCAATGCGGCCAGCTCCTCGGGCGGACGCGACCCGCGGATCACCACGTAATTTGTGGGCACCGTCGACTGAAGATATGGCACGAAGATGTCGTCTCCAGATTCGGTGACGCTGCGGTAGCGTGCGGAAGCACAGACGCCAATGACCTTCATCCAAGCGCCGTTGGACCCCCGTCCGATTCGCAAGCGGTGCCCGATGGGATTCCGGCCGGCATTGCGAATTCGCTGCGCCACGGAGTTGCCGACGATCACCACACTCTCCGCGCCCTCGCTGTCATGCTCGCTAAAATCACGGCCTTCGAGCAAAGGTGTGCCGATGGTCTGGAAATATCCAGGAGCGATCACTTCGAAATTCGCTTGCGGAGGTTCGCGATTCGGGTCGCGGTTGCCCTCGAACTCCAATTGATACTGTGCGTCCCAACCGATCGTGCCTTCAAAAGGTCGAAGCAAGACCGCGCTTGCGGACGTGACGCCGGGGGCCGCGCGAAGGCTGTCCAAGAGCCGCGAGTAAAACGCACGGCGAGCCTTGGGATCGTTAACGCCGCGAAGCACCAGATTCATGGACAAAGCGTCGTGATTCGCGAAGCCCGTGTCCGCTCTCATCATCGAGCGGTAGCTAATCACCAGCAAACCCGCCATCACCAGCAGCGTCGCCGTTGTCGCCGCCTGGGCGAAGACGAATACGTTCTGGGTTCTGCCGCCCGTCCGTGAGACGGACGTTCGCGCACCGCCGCTGCGAAGTGCGGCTTCCAAATTTGTGCGCGTGATGAACCAGCCGGGTAGGATCGAACAGACCAAGGCGGCGAGTAACGCCGTGCCGGCAGCAAATCCGAAACTTTGGATGTTTAGCGCCGCCTCGGACAACCTGGGGATATCGGCGGGCGACCACTTCACTAATAATCGAATGACCAGTTGCGCGATGAGTAATCCCCCGCCAGCGGCGATTAGTCCGGCCGTGATTCCTTCGGCGGCAAACTGCCCCAAAATTTGCGATGGCCGCGCACCCAGCGCCGCACGTGTTGCAATCTCCTGCCGGCGCGATAGCGCGCGCGATAAAAACAGATTGGCCGCACTGACGATGGCCGCAACCAGGAGCAGCAGCGATGCCCCCAGCATGATCCACAGATGCAAGCGCGCCGACCCCGTCCAATACGCAGTGAGGGACGTCATCACTCCCTGTTGCGAGCGCGAGTACGCGTCCGGATAGCCGGCCGCAAGGCGGGCAAAAAGCGTATTCACATGGGCCATCAGGCTGCGGCGGGAATAGCCATGTTTGACGCGCGCGATCGCTTGCAGGAAAGTCGCGGTCCGTCTTTCCACGATCCGGGAGTTGACTCCCAGGGGAATCCAGAGCCCGGCTCCGCGCGGAAAATCGACCCCGGGCGCCATCACGCCAATGACTGTGTGGCCTTGCCCGTTCAGCCGGATCATTTTTCCAATGATGTTGTGGTCCGCCCCAAGATGTTCGCGCCAGACCCAATTCGAAAGCACCACCACCGGCGCCGCTGCCGGTTGTTCATCGGAACCGGTAAAGTCCCGGCCCAGCACTGGGGAGACGCCCAGGACGCGAAAGAAGTCGTGCGACACCGGCGCGCTTTCAACTTGAACGGGTTCGGCCTTGCCGGTCTGGATCACTTTGCCGTAGCCGTAGAGCGTGGTGGGCATCACGGCCACGTATTGAAAGCCCTGTATGTTCTCCTGAAGATCGCGCAGTTCCGGATAGGCAAGCTCGACGAAGGGTGCGCCGGCGGCCGGGTCGGTTTTCCAGATCACTTGAATGGAATCCTGCTCTGGAAACGGCAATGGCCGCAGCAGGACCGCGTCGGCCAACGAAAACATCGCGACGCTCATTCCAATCCCGAGCGCCAGAATCCCAACCGCCGGAAGATAAGCGCCCCGACGTCTTGTAAGCGTGCGCAACGCAATCAGCATGAAACCCCATTATTACCTCGGACAGGTCGGAGCTCACAATATCCCCAGCCCCGTCCCATTCCGCGCTATTCTTTTAGAAAGGGTAAGGAGGGCACGTGACACCTATTCTCAGTCCTGAGGAAAGCAAGGAATTCCTCAAGCGTGGTTTTTCCCGGCGGAACTTCGGTCGCATCGCGACCATGCTCACGGCCGGCGCTACTCTGCCGTTTTACAACGAACCCGCCATGGCGCAGCTCTCCATGGTAAAAGGTCCCATGCCGCCCGACGCGGTGATCATCAACGCCAACGAGAACCCGATGGGCCCGTGCGCGGAAGCCGCCGAGGCGATTCACAACATCGTGCAAAAGGGCGGACGCTACATGTATCCGCTGACGAACGAAATGAGCGACACGCTAGCCGCGGTGGAAGGAGTGAAGCCCCAGTATGTTCGCGCGTTCGCCGGATCCAGCGCGCCGCTGCACCAGGCCGTCCTCGCGTTCTGCTCGCCCCAAAAAAGCTACGTGGTGGCCGATCCCGGATATGAGGCCGGCAGCAAGGCTGCGAAGTTTATCGGCGCCCATGCGATCAACGTGCCCCTGACCAAGGACTACGCGCACGACGTAAAGGCCATGGCCAAGGCGGATTCGAACGCGGGCCTGATTTACCTCTGCAATCCGAACAACCCCACCGGCTCGCTCACTTCGCGCGAGGACATGGAATGGCTGCTGGCCAACAAGCCGGCCGGGAGCATTCTGATGGTGGACGAAGCGTACATCCACCTGGCCGGGGGCGCGTCGTCGATGGTCGATATGGCCGGCAAGGACAAAGACATCATCGTTCTTCGCACCTTCTCCAAGCTGTACGGCATGGCTGGCCTGCGCGCGGGCGCGGCGATCGGCCGTCCAGATTTACTTGAGAAGATCATGCCCTATAGCGCGGGCGCACTGCCGGTGACAGCCATGGTGGGCGCCACCGCGAGCCTCAAGGTGAAGAACCTGGTTCCGCAACGGCGCAAGATTATCCAGGACGTCCGCGAGGACGTACTCTCGTTCCTCGACAAGAACAACTTCCACTACGTTCCCTCCGTGAGCAACAAGTTCATGGTGGATGTGAAACGGCCGGGCCGCGAAGTGATCGACGCCATGGCGAAAGAGAAGGTGTACATCGGCCGCGTGTGGCCCTCCTGGCCGACCTACGTGCGCGTCTCCATCGGAACTCGCGACGACATGGCGAAGTTCAAAGCCGCATTTTTGAAAGTGATGGCGTAAAGCCAGGCCGCTGGAATCGGCGGAGCCGCATGATTTTTCCGCGCGAGGAATACGGTTTCCGCGAACTTCTAGGCGACTGTTTCGGCGGCATCATCGCGGCTCTCATCGCCATTCCATACGGTTTGGCGATGGCATCCCTGATGGGATTGCCGCCGGTTCTCGGCATCTTCACCAGCATCCTGACGGCACCCATTACCGCGCTGCTGGGCCGCAATCCCGTTCTGATTGGAGGCACCGCCAGCGCGACGGTTCCGTTCATCGCTCTCGCTGTAAAACAGCAAGGCCTGGCGGGCGCGGCGAAAGTTTGCATTGCCGCATCCGCGTTCATGATCCTGTTCTGGGCGCTGCGGCTGGGCCGTCATATTCAAAAAGTTCCGCAGCCCGTGGTGACAGGCTTTTCGTGCGGCATCGGCGGCCTGATGGTTATCTCGCAACTGGACACGATTCTGGGAGTCGGATCGCCGTTCACCAGGTCTGCCCGTTCTCCGATAATGCAATTGTTTCGCGTTCTGGAACGAATAGGCGATTCGCAAGCGGCCCCTCTGATTCTTGGATGCGTTGTGATTGCAGCCGCGCTGCTGGTGGCCAGAGCGTCGGCCCGCTGGCCCGCCCCGCTGATCGGCGTCGGCGTGGCGATCATAGTCGCCAAGCTTTTCGACTTGCATGAGAAGCAGGTGGGAGCGCTGCCGCTCGCCATGCCGCCGCTGGTCGCCTTCGCCTGGCTTCGCTCGGATTTTGTGAGCTTGGTCCCATCGGCGCTGGGCCTCGCGTTCGTGAGTTCGGTAAACATTCTGATCACGTCCCGCGTGGTGGAACATTTCAGGGGCTGGCACAAGCACACCAGGAAATCGGACGCGGATGCCGAGTTGCGCGCCTATGGAGTGGCCAACCTCTGCGCGGGAATGTTCGGCGCTCCCATGAGCGTCGGAATCCCGGCCCGCAGTTTGGCCAGCGTGCGCTGCGGCGCCACCACCAGGATTTCCAACATCCTGCACGCGGTCTTTCTGCTGGCGTTTTTCGAAATGGGCGCGGGGTTCGTCGCTCAGATCCCGATACCCGCGTTGGCCGGCGTGACCGCCTGGATGGGAATTTGCCTGCTGGAATGGAGCACCTGGCGCAGGCTTCCGAAAATGCGCCGGGTGGACGCGGCGGCATTCCTGACGACTGCGCTCGCGGTGCTGGTCACCAACGCGGTCGCGGCGGTGGCGTTGGGCTGTGCGCTGTACGCGATTCACCACGTGTACGTGAAACTCACGACGTCCGCGTCAATCAACAATTTCCAACCCTCGACAAGCATAGAGTCTCCGGAGTAGCGGGAAGCAAGCCCGCCCCACACACTTCGTCCGGGTGGTTAAGAAGTTTAATCAAAAAACTCTTGTATCATTTTCGATGCGCGTGTTATGTTATTCAAGTCCCAGCTTTCTCATGAAAGGAGGCAGCTATTGGTATCGATCATTGATGATTATCATCTCCGAGCGAACAAGCTATTGAGCTTCAGCGGCTGCCTTCCAGCAGCCTCCGCGGTCCGATAGTTTCTTTCCACACAACAATTTTTAAGGCGCGAGAAGTGTTTCGTCTCGTGCTGATCGAGTAACTCAAGGCGCGGGTCGCCCGCCGCCGGTTATCGTTTCGCAACCGATGGTCTCTACGGCCACATACCGGCGGCACCCATTTATCCGCACCGAAAATCTTACAAGGAGGAAAGTCATGCGCTACTTACAAACCGTACTCAATACGCAAAAGATGAATCCGAGGCAGGTTCAGAACGCCGCCGGTGGTTTCGTCTGGCCAGTGAACAACTGGATGCGTCTGGAGCGTTTTCTGATCCTCGGCAGCGAGGGCGGGACGTACTACGTTTGTGAGCGTGCGCTAATCCTGGAAAACGCGGCCGCGGTTCGCGAGTGCCTGCATTCCGACGGAGTACGGGTGGTGAGAATCGTCGAGGAAATTTCCGTTTCTGGACGCGCTCCGAAGAACGGTCCGGCGCTGTTCGTCCTCGCGGTTGCGGCCAGTCCGAAATTCGCTGACGTTCGGACGAATGCCGCGGCACTGGAAGCTCTGCCTCGAGTTGCGCGCACCGGATCGCACCTATGCGAGTTCGCCGCATTGGTGGAGAACCTTCGCGGTTGGGGACGTGGTCTGCGGTCCGCGGTGGCCTACTGGTATCTCTCCAAGCCGGCCGCAGAGCTGGCCCATCAGATGATGAAGTACCAGCGCCGCAATGGATGGTCGCATCGCGATCTGCTGCGGCTGTCACATCCGCTGGCGGCTACACCTGCGCATAACGCCCTTTTCCAATGGGCCGTTGATGGCGAGACTGGACACTTGGCGTCGAGTGCGGTCTTGGACGCTGAACTGCGCCAAGTGTCTGCGTTTGAGCTCGCCAAAAAAGCAGCGGACGAGGACGAGGTTGTTCGTCTCATTGAAGACTATCGCCTGACCCATGAGATGATTCCGTCACAGTGGAAAAACTCTCCGGCTGTTTGGGAGGCGCTGCTGGAATCGATGCCGTATAAAGCGTTGGTGCGTAATCTCGGCAAGCTGACCGCTATCAGTTTGCTTCGTCCGCAGAGCGCGGCCACGGCTCTGGTAGTGGCGCGGCTGATCGATCGCAAGCGCGTTGCGAATTCGCGGATTCATCCCATCGCTCTGCTGGCTGCCCTGTTGGTATACAAGCAGGGACGCGGCGAGAAGGGCGGATTGCAATGGATACCGGTGCCGAACATCATCGATGCGCTGGATGCGGCGTTCTATCTGGCGTTCGATAATGTCGAGCCATCCGGCAAGCGCATTTATCTGGCGTTGGACGCGAGCGGTTCGATGCAGAGATCGGTCGTCGCGGGAATGCCTTACATGTCGGCCGCCATGGCGTCGGCCGCACTGGCGATGATGTTCGTCAGAACCGAGCCGGAGTGCACCATCGCGGGGTTCCACGACGAGATTGTTCCCGTGGATATCACGCGCAAGGACCGTGTAGACCGCGCGTGCGGCGCGATCGTGCGCCAGCCGCGCGGCACGGATGCATCGCTGCCGATGCAGGACGCCCTGGAGCGTGGTTTGGCGGTGGACGCGTTCGTGATCGTCACCGACAACGAGACTTGGGCCGGAGACCGGCATCCGGTTCAGGCTCTCGACCGCTATCGCCGCTCCACCGGAATCGCCGCCAAGCTGGTGGTGATTGCGATGGCTGCGAACGGGTACAGCATCACGGACCCGAACGACTCGCTGCAGATCGACGTCGCCGGGTTCGACGCGAGCGTGCCCGCGGTGGTGGCGGAGTTTGTGAAGGGCCGTTCCTCCGGGTGAGGAGCGGCCTGAAGCTGTTTTAACGGCGAATCGCTATCGCTCCTGTGCGACAGGCACCGGCAAGCTGAAGCCCGCGGCCCGGGCGTCGTCCACGAACATTTTCACGGTGTCCAGACTATATTGGTTCAGGTCTTTTCCCAACAGCGGGAGCTTTTTCAACAGATCGTGAGTCACCGTGATGATGTGGCAGCCGATCGTGTCGGCTTGGACGATGTTGAATAGTTCCCGAGGGCTCGCCCAGATTAACTCGATTTGTGGACTCTTGCGGATGCGTTCCAAAGCGCCGCACAGAATCGGCAGCGGATCGCAGCCTGTGTCGGCTACGCGGCCGGCGAAAATCGAGATGCAACTGGGGGGGCCGTTCTTCAAGCTGTCCACCACGGAGTCCACTTGCGCGATAGTCATCATCGCGGTGACGTTGACTTTTACCCCCTCGCGCGCCAGGCGGCGGATCAATGGGGCGGAGCTGCGGCCACGCGTGTCGGTAATGGGGATCTTCACGTAAACGTTTGCGCCCCACGCGGCGATGTGGAGAGCCTGTTGCTCCATTTCGTCGAAGTCGTCGGACAGTACTTCGAAAGAAAACGGACGGTCCGGAATCTCGCGCGCCAGCTCCCGGCCGAACGATTCGTAATCGGCGATCCCAGCCTTACGCATTAACGTGGGGTTGGTAGTGAAGCCTTTGATCCAAGAATTTTTGGCCAGGTCGAGAATGGAGGTCTTGTCGGCGCCATCGGCGAAGATTTTCACCTTCAATGTGGAAACACGGTCAGGCATGACACAAGGCTCCCATCTGAGCCTTTTGAACGATCCAAGCGGCGGCTTCGCGCAGCGAACGAACGCGCAGGTAGGGGGCATCCGGACGGCGTTCGCGGTAGCCGTAATCGACGAATACGGCCTGGCAACCGGCGCGCTGTCCCGCTTCCACGTCGCGCCAGCGGTCGCCCACAATGTAACTTTCGCCGAGATTGATATCCCAGGCGCGCGCGGCATCGAGCAGGAGACCGGGCCGGGGCTTCCGGCAGGAGCAGTGGGCGGCGTCATCGTGAGGACACATGCGGATATCGTCCAGTTGCAGAAACCGCTGCAGCAAGTTATTGATTTCGGAAACTTCCGCGGCCGAAACGGAACCACGCGCGATATCCGGCTGGTTGGTGATCAGAATGAGAGCGAATCCAACTTCGTGCAACTTGCGGCAAGCTTCGCGCACTCCGGGCAACACGCGGAGGTCGGACAGCGACGCCGGCGGGTAAGGTCTTCCTTCGCGAAGGATGGCCCGGTTCACCACTCCGTCGCGATCCAAAAACACGGCGCGCCGCATGGTTCAGAGCCTTCCCGCGCGCGCGTCTTCGAGCATCGAGCGCATGGCGATGCAAAGTGCCTGGCGCGACGTTCGCCGGCAGGTCCAACCCAAATTGCCAATCCGGCTGGTGTTCAAGCGCACCACCGGGACATCGCCCTTCCAACCACGGTCGCCTCCCGTGTACTCAAAGTGGACCTTTTCTTCGGTGAGGCCGGTTACTTCCAGCGCAAGCCGGGCGATTTCGGTGACGGTGATGTAATCGCCGGTCGCGACGTTGTAAACTTCGAAACACTTGCCGGTTTTCTGGTGCGCGAGCAGCACGGCGGACATGACATCTTCGACATGGATGTAGGACTTGCTCTGCGTGCCGTCGCCGAGAATTCGCAAGTGGTCCGGAAGAGATTCCAGCCTACGGATGAAATCGAAGCCCACTCCATGAGTCTGGCGCGGCCCAACTACGTTGCCGAAACGGAAGGCGCAGGCCCGGATGCCGAACATCGCGCAGTAGGAAGCGATCAAGGCTTCGCCCGCGAGCTTGCTGGCGCCATAAGTAGAAATTGGGAGAAGCGGTCCGAAGTCCTCAGCGGCTTCGTGCTCGCCCAGATCGCCATACACTCCGCTTCCGGACGCGTAAAGCAGCCGGGGCGTACCGGTCCGGCGCATGGCCTCGACGATCTGCTGCGTTAAGTACGTTCCTTCGCGAAAATCGATGTCGGGTTCCGTGGCGGCGCGCGCGATATCGGGATTCGATGCCAGATGAATCGCTACGTCGTGGCCGCCCATGGCTCGCTCCAGAGCCGGCAGATCTTTCACGTCGCCATGAATTACACGGAGACGCGGGTCGCCTTGATGATGCGCATAGTGCCACTGGCGGCCGGAGGTGAAGTTGTCGAAAAGCGTGACTTGCTCGACGTCGCGTTCGGAAAGTAACCGGTCGGTGAAATGACTTCCGATGAAGCCTGCTCCGCCGGCGAGAAAGAATCGGCGATCCGTCACCGTATTGACTCCCACTTCGTCGCGGAGCGCTGCAGCAGCGGATGACTGACCAGCAGATGCCACAACACGGCGCAAAGCCCCTCGGTATGCGGTGTCACGCGATCCGCCGCCACGGTGGGAATGACCACGCAGGCCGCCGCGACTTCGCGAGTGAATCCTCCGTTGCGGCCTACGATTCCGAAAATTTGCGCGCCGGCTTGGACGGCCGTTTCGAGCGCGCGGACGATGTTGACGGAGACGTTTTTCTCGCGGTTGCCGCCGCCCACCGAAAAAACCAGGACACCGTCCCGCGAATTGATCCGGGAGCCTTCCAGCCACGCCGCGAAGCAGGTATCCCAACCTTCGTCGTTAGCGCGGGCCGTCAGTTCGGACACGTTGTCGGTGGGAGCGTATGCTTCAAAGCCGCAGATCTTGCGGAAGTCGTTGACGGCGTGTCCGGCATGTCCGGCCGAACCGCCGACCCCCAGGATGAATAGCCGGCCGCCCTTTTCGCGGAGCCGGGCAAGGGCCGCAGCCATGCGCTCGATCCCGGCGATATCGATCAGTTCAAGGATGGCAATCGATTCTGCGATAAACTTCGCAGCAAATCCGACTTCCCCGTCGACGGCTTCGAGTAGCCGTGCCAGACCGTTGGGGGCGGCCGATTGTTCCGGTATGGTTTCCAGGTTGTTCAACTGACCTCTATTACTCCAGCCCATAAATCGGCTGTTTCGCGCCGCTACGTTATGGCCGCAGTTACTGTGGGGCAGGATGGTATCCTGCCGGCCGATTGGCAATCGGCCCCTTAGCGATAGCCGATTTACAATCGGCGGCAGGTTATCAACCTGCCCTACATTCCTTTCTCCAGCGGGCTACCGCAACGGTCTGCCAGCCGTGGCGAGTGCCTGTCCGGTTCAATGTGAATAACGGGCGGAATACGGCCATCGCGGCGCGAGCGAGGCTCGCGGTCCAGCCTGGGGCCTGGCTATCGACATCGGTGATGAGGCGCTTGCCCCGGAGTATGACAATCAGCCTATAGAGGTTGAAAAACGGAAAGCCGGCCGTAGTGGTTAACTCGACCGTAAATCCTTGAGCCTCCAGCAGAGAACCCAGCTCGGCCGGGGTGAAGTGCCGGCGGTGGCCGATGTAGAGGTCGAACTCCGATTTCGGACCTCCGGGAACAGTTACCACCACCGCGCAGCCCGGAGCGAGATATTCGGAGGCGTTGGCGAGAAGCAGGCCGGGGTCGTCGAGGTGTTCCAGAACTTCCGAACAAACCGCGAACTGCGCCCAATGGCGTAACGGACCGGCGTCGGAGGCTTGCAGCAAATCGCGCTGATAGAACTGAGCTTGGGGGACCTTCTTGCTCGATACCTCGACGCCCGTGGCGCTCAGTTCCAGGCCGGCAATTTTGGCTTCGGGAAAGCTGAGATACAAGTCCACGGCGAGGTCGCCCTGGCCGCTTCCGATATCGAGTATCCTAGAACCCCTGGTGCAGCCAAAGCGCCGGAGTAGCTGACAGGCAAGCTGCCGGCGATAGCGTTGCGCGGGATTGCGCTCGGCGGCTTCGGTATAAGCCCGCCAGTGCCCGTCCCAATCGTCGCGGGCTATGGGTGTAGTTGGGTTTGTCATTTTGCCAGGGCCGAAAGGTCATAAGGGACCAGCCTGGGAGGAGTTTGATCGGGCTCCAGCAACCAGGCATGGCGGTCATGGAAGTATTGAATGAATGGGCGGTCTTGCTCGGGCGTCATCTCGCGGGCCCACACTATTTGGGAGGCGTCAATATCGGCGCGGTTATAAACCCATTCCCGATGGACATCGTGAGTGGGCGAATAGCGCACCAATACGAGCTGTCGGCCGGGTTGCTTTTCGAGCGTTTGGACGATCGGGTCACGGGCGCGCGCCAGCGGCGGAACATATTCGCCATTGCGGAATACGCGACCGAGCTCAGCGCCGAACTGATAGGGGATCAGGGTCACCAGGAAGACTGCCACCGCGAATCCCCAGGGCTTTTCGCCGGGATTCCATTTCACCAGGCGGCTGAGCGTTTGAAAGAATCGAAGATAAGCCAGACACGCGAAGGCGGCGGCATAATGAGGCGCAAATCCAGTGATTGGTACCAGGGCAAGGATGAAAGCGATCAGAAAAAATACGGTAAGACGCTCCTCGGTGGACTTGAGCGCATAGGGCCAGATCAAGGGCGGGATCAATAGCGGCCACAGACCGAAGAAAAAATCATAGACGGCCCACAGCTTCAGCCGAAATACTTCCGCCATTGCACCGTTCGCCGTATTTACCTGATCGACATGCCACACTGCCCAGAACTTCCGCATCACCTCGTGACGGTAGACCGGCTGCGCGCCGGCCTTCGACCAGGCGAACATGGAAACCATATCGTACTGGCGGTCGTGCGCCTGGTAAGGCAGCGTCAGCGGATTTCCGGTTAACCGATAGTTGTAATAGGCCATGCCAGCGGCGGTCACTACCAGAACGGCGACGGCTGGCGCCGCGACCCGCAGCAAACTTACCCGCAGGCCGGTCCTCGTCCTCCAGAGCCACCAAACCAAGGCAACAACCGCCGACAGGGCCAGCACCACCGCTTCGTACGGCCGGGAATTTCCTAGAATCGCGAGGCCAACCGCTAAAGTCACCGAATGTAGATACTGCCGATGGCGCACGATTCGTGGAATGGCACCAATCGTCAAAGCTACCGCAATGGCGGGCACGCAGCCGCCCCAGTAAGAGTTCACCCAATAGGTCAGAATCCCGATGCGCAGCATCACCAGAAGTCCGCCGAATAACGCCATACCAGGCGAGAGCCAGCCTTGCAGTGTCCAGCAGATGACGGCGCACATCAGTGCCGAGCTCAACAAGACTCCGGCCCATGGCAGTCCGAATAGTTTCTGACCGAAGGCGAGAACCAAACCCTGCATGGGCTGGTATTTGGAGGCATAGGTCGGCTGTTGCAGGACATGGAAAGTTTCAAAATGTTCCCAGTATTTGTGAGGCGGATTGGTGAGCCGCCCGGATGCGAACGTGTCCGCGGCCAGCAGATAACTGAGCTCGTCGTGAACGGCAGGTTTGGGAACATGCAGCCAGGGCAGCAGGGCCATTCGAAGCCCCAGGGTCAGCACGAAGATGAAGGCGCAGGCCAGCAGCGGTTTGTTAGCTAACCACAAGTACTTAGCCAGCAAACGCGCCGCCAAACCAGGCGCGCGAGCTTGCTGCATTACGTCAGCAACAATAGGTTCAGTCGTGGTCACTTGCGCTTGACCGACAGCGTGGCGGAATGCAGCACCAGCGTGAAGATAAAATTCGCAAAACCGCTAATCAAAGCCAGCAATCCGAGGATCGCCAAGTGATTCGGAAAGCCGATGCGTCCTGAAAGCGTAAACCCATAACTGAAGTACTGAGCAATCAAGGGGCCCAAGCAGCCGAAGCCGAAGGCCGTGAGGACGGCGCTCGACGCAATGGAGCGGTTGTAACTGAAAATTCGAAGCCACCGCGCGCGGGCCATGCCGCTATAGTCATGAAAAAGCTGAGACAGGCAGCCCAGATAGAAGCTTTGCAGCCCAACCACGCTCAAGGTCATACCGAGCAGCATCCAATGCAGCGAGAAGGTGTAGTGCCCAAGTGAAACGGGGCCGAGGCTCAAGGGCAGGGTCAGCAGCAGGCCGGCGCAAAGCAGTGCAAATCCCGGGCGCAACGCGAAGAACTCGGCGCCGTGTACCAGCATGCTGCGCAGATTGATCCACCCAGCCAGCCAGGGCGACAGCCATCCGGCCCGCTTATGATGGCTGACCCGGCCATCCTGATCTTTTAGAAAACGAACCGGAACTTCAGCGGTGCGCAGCTCCATTTGCACGGACTTCAAGACCATCTCCGAAGCGTATTCCCAGGAGTGCGACTGTATGTCCATCCGCACCAGCGCATCGCGAGTGATCCCGCGCATGCCGCAATGGATGTCCGAAAACTTGCTGGAATAAAGCGCGTTCAGAATCCACGTTGTGACCGGGGTTCCGAAGTAGCGGTGCAGGGCCGGCATGGCGCCGTCTTCAATGTGGCCCTGAAAGCGCGAGCCCATGATGAATTCGTTACCCTGCCAGAACTTTTCGAGGAACGGCTCAATTTCACGGAAATCGTAGGTCAAGTCGGCGTCACCGAGAAGGATGTATTTGCCGCGGATGAACGGGATGGCGTCGATGTAGGCGCGGCCGAGCCCACGCTTGGGAGTCTTCAAAACCCGCGCTCCGCTGGCTAAAGCCTTCTCCGGAGTCGAGTCAGTCGAACTATCGACGATCAGAATTTCACCCCGGACGCCAGCCTTTTCGAGGCCGGTTTGACACCACGCTACGAATTCGGAGATGGTCAGCTCTTCGTTGAGAGCCGGGATGACTATCGAGACCACCGGGTCCGGCACATCGTCGTCGGGAATCAGCAAGTGGACGTCGCCGGACTGGAGCGCCGCGAGCAGCGCGGTCATGGATTCCACGCCTGGATTGGCGGCAAGATCGTGCAGTGCGCCCACACTCATAGATCGTCATTTGAATTGTTAACTTTAGAAGCTACCTCGAAGTACTGTTCCAAGTCGGCGAGGCCATCGGGGGACCCGACTTCATAGAAGCGTTGATGGACTTCGAAACCGGCTAGTTCACCGCGGACGCTGAGGTCGCGGAAGAGAGTGGATAGGTCGAAAACCTTATCCGGAATAGTATCGAAAAGATCGCGGCGGAAGACGGATAATCCGTAGTCGATGTAGCGCATTGCGGCGTTGGCTGTCTTGTCATATAGAACCACGCGACCGTCTTCGTAGATCGCGTTGCTGCGATCCCAACGTCCTTCGTTGCGGAGCACCGTCATCAGCGCGGGTTGGCCGGATGACTGGAAGGCTTGCCAAATCGGGGCGAAGTCGACTGGCAGAAACGAATCGCCGTAGATGACCAGAAAGGATTCCTCTAACACGCCTTGCTCCAAGACGAGACGGATTGCTCCACCCGTGCCGCGCAGATGGCCGCCCTCGTCGACGTAGCGAACGGACGGAACCGGCGGCGGCTCGCGAAGCCAATAGTCGCGGATCAGCTCGCCCTGGTGACCGATCGCGTAGACCACTTCGGTTACACCCTGGGCCGCCAGCCAATGCAATTGATGGTACGCAAACGGACGTCCACAGACTGGCAGCAGAGTCTTGGGGCACGCATCGGTCAGCGGGCGCATTCGGGTTCCGAGTCCGCCGGCTAGAATTACGCACTGCATCGGCTAATCTCTCACGAGCAGCTTGGAGCCTTCCTGATCGAAGCCGAAGCGCACTTCGCGAAGGCCTTCCCGCTGCATGGCGCGGCGGAGCGAGTCGCGGTCGTCGGCATAGAAAAGAAGGAAACCACCGCCGCCGGCGCCAACCAGCTTGCCGCCCAGCGCGCCGTTTTCGCGGCCGATATCGTACCAACGATCGATGCCGTCGTTCGTAGTTCCGGGCGATCTGTGCTTCTTGTGCAGCCAATGTTCGTGCATCAACTCGCCGAAGCGCCGGTTGTCGCCGCGCTCCAGCGCCTGTTTGATGCACAGGCCAAGCTGCTTGATGAAGTGCAGATTATCGAGCATGGCCGCGTCGCCGAGGTCGGAGCGGATCTTCTGATCGTCCAGCACCGACGATGCGTTGCGCGAATAGCCGGTGAAGAACATCAGCAGGTGCTCCTCCAGATCGTAAAGCGTGTTGTCGCTAATGTTGAGCGGAGTGACCTTGACCTGGCCGTCTTCCTGGAACTCGAAACAGGCCAGGCCGCCGTACGCGGCGATGTACTGATCCTGCTTCCCAACCGGTTGCCGCAAGGTTTCAATTTCGATCTTGCATGCCTCTTCGGCGACGACGCCCGGATCCACGTACTTGCGCTTGAGAGCGTGAACGGCCCGCAAGAGTCCCACGGTGAATGCGCCGGACGATCCGAGGCCCGTGCCGGCCGGAATGTCCGCCATGCTGACCACTTCGATGGGCGGTTGAACATCGTACAGGCGCAACGTCTCGCGTATAAGCGGATGCCGGATCTCCTCCAGGTCCGAGGCTTGTTCCAGCGCGGAGTATTTCAGCAGGTACCCACTGCTGAACCGCTCGTTAATGCTGACGTAGATGTGTTTATTGATGGCCGCCGAGATGACGAATCCTCCGAAGCGGCGGTAGTAGGACGGCAGGTCGGTGCCGCCTCCGCCGATGGAGATTCTGAGCGGGGTGCGGGTGATGATCATGGCGGACGCGAGTGTCCGAGTGTTTAATCGGCGGAGATTGGGGAACGCTGTAGACGTGTGGCGAGGACACTCGTGTCCGCGGCCTCGATACTCGTCTCGAGGCTCCCCGAGCATCGAGAAGAGTCTCGATGCGGCAGCCTGAAGGCCGCGCCACGAACTTCCGATAGATGCTTTGACTCGGACCAAACATGTGTTCAGTATCGACATGGAGGATTGGTTCCATGCCAGCATTCTGGAAAAGCATGTCGATCGGGCCACCGCGGAATCGCGCGTGGTTCCCAATATGCTCCGGCTTCTGGATGTTCTCGACGAAAGGGGTGCGAAGGCGACCGTTTTCGTGCTCGGACGCGTGGCTGAGCGTTATCCCGAACTCGTCCGCGAAGTGGCGTCGAGGGGACACGAAATCGCCTCGCACGGGTACGATCACCGCCTCGTTTACACGCAAACGGAATCGGAATTCGAAGACGATATCCTGAAGTCGATCGACGTCATCCAGGCGTCAACGGGCATTCGTCCGGTGGGATACCGGGCCCCATCCTGGTCGATCACCGATAAGAGCCTATGGGCGCTCAACGTGCTCGCCCGGAATGGTTTTGCATACGACTCGAGTATCTTTCCGTTCAAGACGTTTCTGTACGGGATACCAACCGCGCCGCGTGTTCCCTTCCGGATTCGGATCGGCGGAACGTCGCTGCTGGAATTTCCGCCCAGTGTGATTCCGGTGGCAGGCGCCACACTCCCGTTTTCCGGCGGTGTGTATTTCCGCTTTCTGCCGTACGCGATTACACGCCGATGCTTCTCGTCCTTCGCCGAAAAACAGGAGACGCCGGCCGTTTTCTACACGCACCCCTGGGAGTTCGACCTCGGCGCTCCTCGCGTGATCGGATTGTCCCTGCTCGAAAACCTGATCCACTATGCGGTCGTTTCGCGCATGCAACCAAAACTCAAGAGCTTCCTGGGCGACTTTGAATTCGTCACGTTCCGGCAGTACATGGAATCGCTACCAAGCCAAGGCCAACAGGTTCGCGTGGTGTCTCAAGCGCAACTCCTGGCCCCGATTCAAACGTAGTCGTGATCGAACCAACTCGCGTGCCAGGAGGGCAGCATGCCGCGGTGCGCTTGGTCGCAGACAATGGTGAAGAATTCCGGCGTCCGCACGAAGAGAGTGTTTCGAAGCGTGCGGGCGAGCTGTGAATTTGGCGCGGCGAGACACATCACGACGTCGGAACCATGATGAATTCCCTGCTTCCCCGCCTCCAGGAGAAGGGAGCGCACGGTCTTCCGATCCGTTGCAAGAACGTCGACCACAACAGTCGCGTTGAACTCCCGGATTTGCATCCGCCGGAGGATCATATACCCGCTGTGGCAACCGTCTTTCAGCGCAGCATAAATTTCGTATTTCTTATTTCCGAAAGGCTTGACCCGTTCGGCGATGGTGCTTCGATCCGCGGCGACGCTCCACTGGGCCTGGATCCGCTCAAGCAAAGACGGATTCAAGGAGTCCGCCGGGACAAGCTCCACCGGTAGCGGCCGGGCGGCTGTCCGCCAAATGGGCAGCGCCGCGCGTGCCAGCATACGTCCGCACGCGTTCATCAATGGCTGCAGGCTCGCCGGTATTTTGAATCCCGCGGCGGTTGCGAGCGTGCCCGGCGCAAGGGGAAATCCGTATACGTGTAAGTCCTGGCCCTTCGCGAAACCCAGAGCCAGGTGAGCCTTCAGCACCGGCTTGATCGTGATGAGTCCATAAAGGAAATCGAAACCGGCGCCATTGAACTCCTGGAGCAGTTTGCGCTCCAAATCGAAGAACAATGGAGTCGCACGATATCGCGACTCGACGAACAGTTGGCAGATGAATCCGCCGGTCAGCTTTCGGCGCTCCGCGTAATAGGCGAAAGGCAACACGGCATAATGCGCGACGAGTTGTCCAGCGCCGCCGCGGGCAATCAGCACCCGGCCAACCCCGGCCGGATGATCGAAAAATCGAGATTGCCACCACTCCACGAACGCGTGCCGGTCGAGATCGTGGTGCACCTGGCCGTTGTTGAAGAGAAAATCGTAAACCTCGGCCGCCTCGCCGCGCACCGCGGTCTCGATGGTGTACGCGGTCAGATCCACGTGATCATCGCGGCGCCCCAGGAATATCCAACGCCGAAGCCGACCAGTGCAACGACGCTTCCCGGTTTGATCCGCCCCTGCTTTTGAGCCTCAACGAGGGCGATTGGAATGGTCGAGGAAACGGTATTTCCGCATTCGCTGAAGGCGAGCAGGAACTTCTCTTCCGGGATGCGCATTTTCTTTCTGAGGTGTTCCAGCATGAAGCGGTTCGCCTGATGGAAGACGAACAGATCGACATCGCCGGCGGTCATGCCCGAGCGCGTCAACAACTCCTGCGTGCATTTCGGGACCTCTCGCATGGTGAACGCGAAGATCTCGGCGCCGTTCATATACAAATCGTCCTGGCTGCGCCAGTTGCCGGATTCGTCCGCGACCGCGATTCCGCTCGCGGCGGTTCGAGCACGGCGCGTCCCGCCGGTGGGAACGATCAGGTTCTTCGCGCCGCTTCCGTCGGTTCCGAAAACAAAGGGACCGATGGGAGGCCGCCCCGGATGGTCCACCGCTCGTACCAGCGTCGCGGCAGCGGCATCGCCAAAAATGGTCCGCACGCTTTTGTCTTGAGGATGCAAAAACTTGCTGTACGTCTCCGCGGTAAGCAGCAGGACGCAACGCGCTTGTGCGGTTTCAATGAGACCCTTCGCCAGGCTGAGACCGTAAATATATCCGGAACATCCCAGGTTAAAATCGAGAGCGCCCGCCGTAACCGGAATTCCCAAGCGGTCTTGCAGGATGCAGGCGGTGGTGGGCAGGAAATAATCCGGACTCTGGGTGCAGAGCAAAATGAAATCCACGTCACTCGGCCGGCATGCTCCGGAACCGAAGAGCCGGGTGGCGGCCTCGCAAGCCAGGTCGGAAGAACATTGCTCCGGCGCCGCGATATGGCGGGCGTGGATCCCGGTCTTCTCCTCGATCTTTTCAACGGACCAGTCCGGAAACTCCGCGGCGAGCTGCTCGGTGGAGACGATGTTCTCCGGAAGATAGTGCGCAATCGCCGAGATAGCGGCCGGCATGCGTCTCAATGATAACGTCTCGTCCATCGTGGCTTCGTCAGTGCGCCGTATATCCGCCGTCGACCACGAGCGTCGAACCGGTAATCCAGCGGCCCGTGTCGGCGATAAGGAAGGCGATGGAGTTGGCTACGTCGCGCGCCGAGCCAAGCCCCAGCGGATGCATCTGTTCGATTGCGCGAAACTGATCTTCACTCAGCGCCTGGCGGATGGGGGCGGTCATTTCGGTCATGACGAATCCAGCGGCGATGCAATTGACGCGAATGCGCTCGCGGGCGAGCTCGACCGCGAGGGATCGCGTAAGCCCGCAAACAGCCGCCTTGCTTGCCGAGTACGCGGATGTTGCCGGGGCGCCCGCGAGCCCGGCAGCCGAGGACATGAACACGATGGAGGAATCCCGGGCGCAGCAGCCTCGCTGGCGAAACGCTTTGGCCAGCAGCAGGGCGCTGGACACGTTGATGCGCAGGATCTCTTCGAGACCCTTCGCGCTCTGCGCCTGCAGTGGAGCGACGCCATGGACTCCGGCGCAGTGGACCAATCCGTGCAACGGACCGGTGCCGGCACACAACTGCTTCAGCCAGGGACCAATTTCATCGAGAGCCGCAAGATCGAATCGCTCTGTCCTGTGTCCGGAACCAGCAAGACCCGCCAAGGTGGCATCGAGGCGTTCCCGATCCCTCCCGGCCAGCACCAGGCGCGCGTTCAGAGAGCTTAGGAGAATGGCCGTCTCGCGGCCGATGCCGGAGGACGCCCCAGTGACCAGGACCGCTCGCCCTTCCAGGTCAAGTGGACCCGCACCGCTCATGCGGGTTGCTTGGCCGCTTCCGCTTCGCGGATGAGTCCAATGAGCTGCTGGATGGTCTTGCACAGAATCACCCGATCGGGAGATAGGGTAACGCCGCAACGGTCGTCCACCGATGCCATGACGTTGATCACTCGCAACGAGTCCCAGCCCTCCAAGCCGTCCATCGACTCGGTCCCTTGCAAGCTTCCGGGTTCCAGTTCGAGGGCCTCCTCGAGAACTTGCAGGATCTCTTTGTTCGTCATGGAGAAGCGCCTCCCTACTTACTAACCTACTTAGTTCATCGTCGCTCAGGGGGGTCCGCATTAGGTGGTAGTGCGCCAAATCCGTGTGGGCGGACCGAACAGCACTGCGATGCGATTCCCGGTCTGGCCACGATGGACTGAGGCTCATCTGTTGTTCGAAGTGTAAGCCTTACAACTTTACATTTCGCCTAATTTTCTCTTGTATAGTCTGGCTCAATGGGGTTATTCTGAATCCAAGCCACAAAATGGCAATATTTGGGCCTTTTAGGGTTAATACGGGTGAGTGGCGTGCCGGTTCGGTTGGTACACGATTTTCCGTTGGAAGACGGCGACGCGACATGCGACGCAAAACTCAGGGTCCGGCTGCAGTCGAACTGGGCTTCCTACTTCCTGCGACGAGACCCACAGTCTGAATCAGCAGGCCTGTTCGTCGCGACTCTGAATCACCTAGACATTCTGGATTTCCATCGGACCGACTTCATCGGACTGAGAGCCCGCCTCACCGAATTGCAAGATCAAAACGAACTGCTAGATAACTTCCGGGCCTGGGGTGGGGAAGCCCAGCTCGACAGTCACGGCAGGTTTGTTCTCCCTCCAGCCGTCCGAAAAGTTTTGTCCGACCCCGCTGGGAAGGAATTCAAGATTGTCAGCGCCCTGCCTGTCTGCCTTGTTCCCATTGACCGCTACGAAGAAAGAAAGCAACGCCTGAAGCCGGGAGAGGCGCTTCATTTGCTCGGCGCCTCGCAATTCGTTGAGTATGTGAAATTCCAAGACGCTGGGGGTCGATGATGCACAACTCGGCTCCCCTACTAACCCGAAACGGCGTCACGCTTCCGTCGCGTAACGATCTTCAACCGGGACGGCGGTGCTCCGGTAAGGCGGGTGCGCCATGAAGCGTTTGTTCGGCAAAGAATCGAAGGAATTGAGCAAGAAATTGGTGTGGATAGCGCAGCACGGGATATTCGTCCTGGCGGTTCTTTTCATCGAAGGGTTGTTTTTCTTCGTCTTGCAGCTTCCTCAATTCGCCAACTCTCGTCCGTTAATCGAGTCAATCCTGCAAGCGGCCATGTTCTTGACGGTTTTGGTTCTGTGTGTTATCTTTATTTCTCTTCTGACACTGAGTGGCTGGGGAGAGATAAAAAAGCTTCACGAAGAAGCCAAAAGTGGCATAAGTGGCTGGATTATCCTGGTTGTCGTCCTGCTACTAACACCGATGTCCCTATTGCTATTCCGTGCGACGTCACTGGAGAACACCCAACAGCGACCCTCGCCGGAAGCGGCATCGAACGCCGTCGCGCTCAAGCTTCCCAGCATTGAGCGCGGTGAGTCTGCCACCAAGGCCACACTACAGTGGTCGCCGGAGGCGAACGGGGTAAAGGTCTGTTTTTTCGTGGGGGTCCAACAAGGTTACGAGTATTTATCCGAACTCGACGGAGGGCTCCGTAAACAATTGGACTTCCGTAAAGATGGCCTGTTGGAGCAGCTTATCCCGCGTTCCTTCCTGAAGAACGGCGCGCATAAACTAAAAGTCTATAAACACAAACGCGATGATGACGTATTCACACCAATCAAAACATTCCAGTTCGACACAAGTGGGAATTAGCCGCCGCGAACTGCTGCTCGGCTTGGGAGCTATCGCCGCACCCGCGATCGCAGCGGTTCGCCAGAAGGTCGAACCCATTCTTCTTCACTTCGACGGCGCATCCTCCTCGCCAAGGGTCCGTTTCCGGGACGGCAAGCAGCGCTCAAGCTTTCCGATCGATCTGACTGACGCAACAGAGTACATCAGGCTTTTACAGGCGGCACCTTCGCGCGAAAGCGCCGCCGTCATTGATCGTCTTTCGCGTGATCTCTACT
>CATPCJ010000441.1 GCA_955652915.1 uncultured Bryobacteraceae bacterium | reverse complement strand
TTTCCTATCTGTTTATTGAATATCACGTGAGGTCGTGGGCTGGCGAGGCGTTTTGCGGGAAGTTGGTGAAGGGAGTGCGCGAAAAAGGAGAGATGGCTTTGTGACCCGCGATTTCGGCGCTGCGCGCCGACACTGGAGGGGATGAAAACGCTTCGCTGCGCGGCGTGAGGTGCGAGTACGGCAAGGCCGTTCGATGGAACTTATTGGAAGCATTGGTGGTTCGAGGGCTCGTTTTCTAAGGACTCCTTGTTTCCGACCGGGGCAATCAAGCGAAGACCAGACGGCGGCCCTTCGGTTCCGGAATCGGATCGCCAAACTCTGTCGGCGAATCGCACCGAGCGCGTTGCGGAGTGCGGTTTCCTGTGTGGCGCCCTGCGCGGCACATCGCGGAAGTTCCGGCACGTCAGCGACGAATGCCTAGCCTTCGTCGCTCCCAGTAGATGATGACCTCGTATTTAGTCGTTGTTTGGTCCCAGTTTTGCTCTTAGAATTACGGCACGAGACTGTTTGACTTGGTACGGCTTCGCCTGCGTGCCTGCCTTTTGCAAGTTGATCTTTTCCTCCACGCTAATCTTCCGGAACAAGTGATGGCTGCCGCTTACTCGCTTCTCGAAACCGAGGATCTCAGGTAATGGCCACAAATCCTCAAGCGAATCGCGGCATCGGCGGTACCACTGAGGAGCCGCCGAAGGGTTTTCTCCGCCCCCACAACGTCATTTTACACTCGGGCCGCGGCCGGGCTGTGAATTCCAGACCATGGTAAAGCAGAGGCAATTCACGCTCAAGGGACTGACTATCAAGGACCGCGAGTCCTGGGTCGCCACACACGCCGCGCCCACATAGTTCCTTTTTACGGAATAGGGTGGCGCTCGTACAGTTCATGCTCTCGGTAGGCGCTCAAACGCGAAATGATCTCGCTGATAAGGTTCGTGAGCTTACCCGCCGTCCACAGTTGCCCAGATTCCGGATCGCATATCGACGGCATTTCTTGTGGCCTGATCACTACGGTGAGATTTCGCTGCCGGATCAGTGTTGCACATCTCACGACATGATGGCGATGTGCTATTACAAGAACCGGATAATCGCTCAACCCGAGCCTGAGTGCCTCGTCCAAAACACCCTCCGTGTTCAAATACTGCACTTCGACGGCACTATCACGGTGTATCGAAGGATAGATCGCCTGGACGGGAACGCCTTGCGCTATGAGAGGCTCCGCAATCTCCCATTGAGCGAATATCGGTCTTGGTTTAGCTTCATAGTGGCGCTTGACGATTGCGGCTAGTTCATGATTGATGGGGCCAGGTGTTCGATTGCCGTTGCTTGATATCCGATGTCCGAATGAGAACGCGAGAATGGCATTAGCCGATTCCGCGTCGGCGGGATCAGCGTCACTCCAAGACAAAACATGTGTTAGGATGATCTCCGCTAAAGCGGCAGCAGATTCCTCGGCTATACCCTGCGCCAGGAGGTGGTCCGTGATGCTGGCCTGCAGATTTTTAACTGACATCCTCGCCCTCGCAGTACCATATTAAGCGTGGTCGGCCGGTAAGCGTGCGCCCTGGCGTCATTCCGCCCGAATGGTTTAGCTTGGAGGTATCGAACCATGAATCTGACATCGGAAGCGAGGGGCTTTTTTGAGATTTTCGTGCCCGGTGCGTTCTTGATGTTGAACCTCCTCGTTGGCAAGTACTTGATGCTGGACGACAAGGGTAAGGAAGTTCTGGCGAGGATCGCGGGGAACCAAACGCTGGCATTGATTGCGGCGATATCGTTTGGGTATTTGCTAGGTGTCCTGCTGAGACTTTGTCGAACAGAACTGCCGGATCGGTTATCAGCGTGGTTTCTTCGTAAGTTTGACCCAAGAAGCCGGGACAATGGACGGGATTCCAGGGGATGGTGGCTCCGAGCGCTGTTGCCGGAACGTCTGGGTGCCAAACGGTACGCTGCCGGTTTCTACTGGGAGTATAAGGCGTGGGCAAACAAGCCTTTTCCCTATGTCAGGTGGATTCGATCTCTTACGTCCCGCAGTCTACCAGACGAAGTCGAACGCTTTTGTGCCACGCACTGGGACCCGCCTGAAGGGAAAGTGCATGATCGTGAGTTCCTGAATTTCTTCAAAGTGCTAGTCAGTGCGATTGATCCTGAGGCGAACCGCCAGATCAATGCAGCAGAGGCGCTGAGCAGGTACGTCGCGGGGATGTTCTATGCACTCCTGTCTGCGCTCGCATTCATGTGTGTCACGGTCGTCCGGAGTCAATTGGCTGGGCAGTTTGTCCTGCTGTTGATGCTGATTTATGCGGTGGCGCTTGTGGGCATACTGGCGAATTTTCGTTTCATCCGTACGAAAGAGGTGGAAACGGTCTTCGCGACTCTGTTCGGGAATTGGGGAAAGCTTGAGCTAGTGCTGAGCCGCTGGCGGTCAGATCCGATTCCCCCTTCACTTGAGTAGCTGGTTACGAATGTAGTTCTCGGTGCGGCGATGTGCCCATGGTCGAGAACTGGGGAATGCCGGATTACCCGCGAAAATGGCCCTGGTTGGTCGAGCGCCTAGAGTGGCTTGAACGCCGGTCACAGCACACCGCCCGCGCTGACGGCGATTGAACTGCTCGGCCTAGAACTCATCCAAGCTCACATTGATCATCTTGCCGGGATTACTAACGGCCTGGAGCCAGCCGAAAGACTAACCAGAAAGTTCCGAAAGGGACTGGAAACGAACGTTGCCGGCACAAGTGTCGCAAGTGAGAGGATGAGCTAGCGGCTTGGCCGCTACCGTCTGGGCCCGATTGATGGGATCTCAATCCCTCCAAAATCCGCACGCCGAGAGCCGCATCAGTGGGCCCGTATTCGCGGCGGATCAAAATCCATCGAAAACCCAAGTTGAACCCCCATCAGCGGGCTCGCCGTATACTTGCCCCCCAGCACCCCAAAATCAAAACTCAGATCTTTCGTGATCGCGTATTTACCGCCGGCCAGAAATTGCAACTGGCTTCGCCCCAGATCGAAATTGCTGGTCACCCCGCCATAAGTTTCGACGCCCAACTGCAGGCGGTCCGTGAAATCCCGGATTACCGAACTTCCGAAAGTGAAGACGCGCCCGTGCGTGGTGGTGATGCCGATTACTCCCGTACTGGTGTTGCCCGCAAACAGGATGCCTCCGTTTACTATGAGTTTGGTGTGCTTGCTAAGCCGTTTCTCAGCAATTCCATTGAGGTAATAGTCGATGATGCCGGAACCAAGCTGCTTCGTGGTATCGCCTGTTGGAAACTCGGTGTAGAAAGTGACGGCCAATGCAGGCACGCGCGAGCCGTCCGCCTCTTTGTGGAAGTTCCACTTCACTCCGAGATTGGTGTCGCCGAATCCATGCGGACGCTGAGGATGCTCGCCGGCATTTCTCAAGATGACCAGCAGCGGATTATCAATATCCAGCTCCAAATCATGCGGCAGTCCATAATTCAAGCGGTAGTTCGCCGTGTTTTGCCATCGGTTTGGGAACTGGGAGTGTTGCAACCGATCCAACTCATTGAAGAATTCGATGTGCAGCCTGCCGCGGTCCGTGACTCCGGAGTTATCGGTGTAAAACGGCTGCTGCGCGCGGGCGCAAACAGAAAGAAAACCCGCCAGAATAAGCGCGCGGCACTTCACGTTGGATACTCTACCGAAATTAAGAACAAGCCCCGCGCCGGCGCGGTTGGACCGGCTGGGATCCCGCAACCCGGCTTCAGTCGCGCCTGCAACCCCTCTTCGCCGACATTGCCCTTTCCGATCTCCAGCAGCACTCCAACAATGTTGCGCACCATGTGCTTCAAGAATCCGCTTCCTCTTACTCGATAGATCAACCGATCGTTTTCCAACGCCAGGCGGGAACAAAAAATTGTTCGCACTTTCGAACCGCCCAACTGGTCCCGATCGTCCGTAGCCGCGAACGCCGTGAAATCGTGTTCGCCTTCCAGCAGCGGCGACAGGCCCATCATTTCTTCCAGGTTTAACGGATAAGGACGATGGTACAGATAGCGGCGCTCAAACGGCGGACAAATCTCGCCGCGAAAAATCCGGTATTCGTAGGTCTTGGCTTGCGCATCGAAGCGCGGATGAAAATCGGCGTCTGCCTCCTCCACGCGAATAATGCGAACGTCGTGAGGCAGCAATCGGTTCGCGGCTCGCAGCAGGTTGATTGCCGGAATGGGATTCTCAATGGTAAACGCCGCCACTTGCGCCAGCGCGTGAACGCCGGCATCGGTGCGGCCGGAACCGGCTACCTGTACGGGCTTGCCTTCAATTTCCGAGAGCACTTGTTCCAGCATTCCCTGAATGGTCGGCAATCCCGGCTGCACCTGCCAGCCATGGAAATCCGTTCCGTCGTAGGAGACCTCGATCTTAATTCGCCGCATGGACGGGCCGCGATCCAGGCTTCACCACCGGACTCCCCGCGCGGCACATGGGGCAATCTTCCTCGCGATACGCGACCACTTCCAGCGTCTTCAGCGCTACGCGTGGCACACCCAGGCCGGCGGCGCCTCCGCTGCGATCGATAATGGAGCCCGCCGCGATCACGCGCACGCCGGCGCCTTCAAGAATCTCGACCACCTCGCGCAAGCTCCCGCCCGTCGTCACGACGTCTTCCACCACCACCGCGGTCTCGCCGGCCGACACTGAAAATCCGCGCCGCAGCACCATTTTTCCAGCGGCATCGCGTTCCGTGAAGATGAATCGCGCCCCCAGGGCACGCGCCACCTCGTGACCGATGATCAGCCCGCCGATAGCCGGCGACGCCACGATTCCAATCGTCACCATTCCCGCCATCCGGCGAAATTCCGCAGCCAGCATTTCTCCAAAACGCTCGGCATGCCGGGGATGTTGCAGCACCAGGGCGCACTGCAGGTATTCGGGGCTGTGCAGTCCGCTGGTCAACCGGAAGTGGCCGCGGAGATAGGCGCCAGTCTCGTGAAAGGCGCTTAATATAGGGTCCGCATCCGGCATCAAGGTCACTATAGCATCCGCAAGTCCGGCAGCTTACAGAGGCTTACAACCCTTGCGATCATTTACAAATCTAAGCCAGTAGAAAGTAATGTAACGGTGATGGTAAGCGTCCTTATAAGCGGTACGAGGAATAAATATGTTTAAGAAGAAGTCCCTGTTGGTCGGCTTGCTGGTGTTGGTAGCCGGCGGAGTTGGGCTGTGGTATTACCTGAGCGGCAAGAATCAGGCGCTCTATCAAACGGCTGCGGTGGAGCGTGGAACGGTTCGCGCCAGCATTTCCGCGACTGGAAGCTGCAACGCCGTCGTGACTGTGCAAGTGGGCAGCCAGGTTTCCGGGAACATCAAAGCGCTTTACGCGGACTTCAACACCAAAGTCAAGAAGGGTCAGCTTGTAGCGGTGATCGATCCGCAGTCTTTTCAAGCCCGCGTGGATTCGTCCAAAGCCAGCCTCGACAGCGCCAACGCTTCCGTGGTGAGCGCGCGGGCGCAGGTGGAGAAGGCCAATGCGGACGTAGCCAGCGCCCGCGCCGCTGCCGCGAATCAGAACGCAGCTATAGCGAAAGCCAAGGCCGCCATGCTGGACGCGCAGCGTAAACTTTCAGCCCGCCAGCAACTGTTCAAGCAAGGCATCATTTCCAAAGAAGACATGGACAGCGCGCAGTCCACTTACGATCAGACTGTCGCGGAACAACAAGCGGCGGACGCGCAGCTCGACGCCGCGAACCACCAGATTCAGGCGGTCCAAGCCATGGTGAATGTCGCCACGACGCAGCTTTCCTCCGCCCAAGCGCAGGTGAAGCAGGCCCAGGCAGGGCTGGCGCAAGCCCAACTCGATCTCGACCACACGCAAATCACCGCTCCAGTGGATGGAACGGTAATCGCCCGCCACATGGACGTCGGCCAAACGGTTGCCGCGTCATTCACGGCGCCAACTATTTTCGAAGTTGCGCAGGACCTCACCAAGATGCAGTTGGACACCAACGTAGATGAAGCCGACGTCGGCCAGGTAAAGGTGGGGCAGCCGGTGCGCTTCACGGTGGACGCGTTTCCGACCCAGACCTTTCAGGGTTCGGTGACGCAGATGCGGCAGGCGCCCATCAACGTGCAAAACGTCATTACTTACGATGTGGTCGTAGCGGTTCCGAATCCGGACTTAAAACTTTTGCCCGGCATGACCGCCAACGTGAAGATTCTCACGAACAAGGAAGACAACGTTTTGAAGGTCCCGAATATTGCGCTGCGATTCCGTCCGCCGGATGTTAAGCCGGACACGACGGTGCGTGCCGCCGGCCGCCGACCGGACGCGGGCAGCACGGTATGGATCCTGGGGCCGGACGGGAAGCCGCAAGCCGCCAAGGTAAAGCTGGGGATCACGGATGGTAACTTCACCGCGGTGGAATCGGGTGACTTGAAGGAAGGCGAACGGGTGATCACCACCAGTTTGACCAAGGCGGCGGCGTCTTCATCTCCAGGTGGCGCTCCACGGGGCCGGGGGCCGGGGTTCTAGTGGTAGGACAAGCCTCCTGGCCTGTCTGGATGCGGCCAGGGGATTAGGTCAAGAGACAGGCCAGGAGGCCTGTCCCACATTGGGCAGAGAGATTGAGTTATGAGTGAACGGCTAATCGAAATCAATAATCTGACGAAGATCTACAGGTTGGGCGACGTCACGGTCCATGCTCTGCGTGGTGTCTCGCTCCAAATCGAACGAGGCAGCTTCGTCGCCATCATGGGACCGTCTGGTTCCGGCAAATCCACGGTGATGAATATCCTCGGCTGTCTCGACAAGCCGACTACCGGAACTTATCTGCTGGACGGCGTGAATGTTAGCACTTTGGACCGCGACCAGCTCGCCGAGATTCGCAACCAGAAGATTGGCTTCGTTTTTCAACAATTCAATCTGCTGGCACGCACAAGCGCCGTTGAAAACGTGGAGCTGCCGCTGCTCTATAGCTCCCGCGAACTGAAGGACAATCATCAGAAATCCATGCGCGCGCTGGAATGGGTGGGGCTGGCGGGCCGCGAAATGCACCATCCCAACCAGCTTTCCGGCGGACAGCAGCAGCGCGTCGCCATCGCGCGGTCGTTGATCAACGATCCGCAAATCATTTTGGCCGACGAACCCACGGGCGCGCTGGATTCCCGCACCAGCGTTGAAATCATGGCGCTATTTCAGAAGCTGAATCGCGACTCCGGGATGTCCATTATCGTCGTAACGCACGAGCCGGACATCGCCGAATATTCCAATCGCATCATGCGCTTCAAAGACGGCCACCTGGTCAGCGACGAGCCTGTCGCCAAGCCGCGCGACGCGCAGCACGAGCTCGAAAACCTGCCGGCCGAAGAACCAGAGCCGGACGAGGTGGTGGCGTAATGAACAAAGTTATACCAGCAATGAAGATCGCCTTTCGCGCGTTGCGGATCAACAAGCTCCGCTCCGCTCTGACGATGTTGGGCATCATTATCGGTGTTGGCGCGGTGATTGCGATGGTCTCGGTCGGCTCCGGCGCCACGGAACGAATCCAGCAGCAAATCGCCAGCATCGGCAGCAACGTCATCATGGTTTCGCCCGGCAGCGTCACCGCATCCGGTATCCGGCTGGGCAGCGGTTTCGCAGTTACTCTGACCATGGACGACGCCAAGTCCCTCGCCCGCGATTGCCCGTCCGTCCAGGCTGTCGCCCCCAGCAGCCGCGGCGGCGCCCAAATTGTGTACGGCAACAATAACT
>CATPCJ010000440.1 GCA_955652915.1 uncultured Bryobacteraceae bacterium | reverse complement strand
CGGACCGTTCAGCGCTGCAATGCCGGCGCGCTGCGTGAAACTGGCTGTGCAGGAATTCGAATTGACCATCAGCTTGGTCACGGCCTCCACCAGCCATTCCGGCATCACGCCGTATCCCATGCGCCAACCGGTCATGGCGTAGGTCTTCGAAAATCCGTCCAGGATGATCGTTTTTTCCAGCATTCCAGGAAGCGATGCGATGGACAACGGAGGCTCATCGAAATAGATCCGCGAATAGATTTCATCCGCCAGCACCATCAGGTCGCGGTCGCGCACCATGCCGGCGATCGCGCGCATATCCTCGGCCGGAATGACGCCGCCGGTGGGATTGTGCGGCGAATTGAGAATCAACATCTTGGTTTTGGAGGACAGCTTGTCCCGCAGCAGGTCCAGGTCGAAAGAAAAGCTGTGTTCTTCGAGCAATGGAATTGGCACAGCCTTGGCGCCCAGGAAATTGATCATCGATTCATAGATCGGAAATCCGGGATTGGGATAGATCACTTCGTCGCCAGGCTCGATCAAGGCCATCATCGGAAAAAAGATAATGGGTTTGCCGCCCGGAACTACCGAGACGTTTCCGTATCCGGCTTGAATCTGACGCGTGCGCCCCACGTACGCCGCGATGGCCTGGCGCAATTCCAGAAGGCCCGGCGTTGGACCATAATGCGTCCAACCTTCATCCAGAGCTTGTTTGGCGGCGTCGACGATGTGCCTGGGCGTATCGAAATCTGGTTCGCCCATCTCGAAATGAAGGATGTCGCGGCCTTTGGCTTCCAGCGCCCGCGCCCGCATATTTACAGCAAACGCGCCCTCCACTCCGATGCGGGCCATTCGCTCTGCAAGCTTCATGCGGATTGTTTTTGGAAGAACGGAACGTCGGCGCGGAACTCCGAGAATGTCACGCGATCGCCGATCTGGACACGCTCGCCGGCAATTCGTCCCGTGATCCTTCGGCCGCCGTCCAACTCGATGATCGCCAATTGATAGGGCACGTCGTTCACGTAGGCTTCGGGCGGCGAGAAAACAACGGTTTCGGTGTAGACGGTGCCCGGTCCCAGTCTGTTCATGCGGCCCCCAGGATGGTGATGACGCTGGTTGCCCCCGAACCACCCAAATTCTGCGCGAGGCCGATCGTATTTCGCTTGACCTGCCGCTCGCCTGCTTCGCCGCGAATCTGCTGAACGACATCGCAGATCTGTCCCACACCCGTAGCGCCCACCGGATGGCCTTTCGACTTCAGTCCGCCGCTGGTGTTGACTGGCAGCTCGCCGTTGATGCACGTGCCGCCGGCCAGCGTGTACGGCCCACCCTGGCCCTTCTTGACGAAGCCAAGATCTTCAATGGCGACGATCTCGGCGATGGTGAAGCAATCGTGAATCTCGGCGAACTGAATATCCGCGGATTTTACGCCGGCCATCTTATAAGCTTTTTCGGCGGACGTTTGGACCGCGCGGAAGGTGGTGATGTCGGCCTTTTCGTCGAGCGCCACGTTGTCCGAAGTCTGCGCGACGCCCATCACGCGAATCGGCTTGTCTGTGAATTCGGCGGCGCGTTCCAAAGGAACAATCAGAACGGAGGCGGCGCCGTCGCTAATCAGCGAGCAGTCGTACACCGTGAGCGGCTCGGAGATGGGCTTCCCATTCAAAGCCTGTTCCATGGTGATGACCTTGCGCATGTGGGCCAGTGGATTCTTAGCGCCATTCTGGTGATTCTTCACCGCCACCGCCGCCAGATGTTCGCGCGTGGTGCCGTATTGATACATGTGACGGCGCGCGATCATGGCGAACAGCGCCGGGAAAGTGGCTCCGGCACGGACTTCGCCGCACAAGTCGCCCGCGCCCGCTAGAATCTCGGTGACTTTCGGCGTGGTCTGGGAGGTCATCTTCTCGACGCCCGTCACCAGGACGACGTCGTAGAGTCCGGCGGACACCGCCGAGACGGCATGAAAGAAAGCGGCGCCACTGGATGCACAAGCGGCCTCGAATCGCGTAGCCGGGATACCGGCGATTCCCATGCCCGCGGCCACATAAGGCGCAAGATGATTCTGGCCGACAAACGACGGACCGGCGAAATTGCCTAGATAGAATGCTTCAACCTGCGACCCTTGCGCGCGGCCGTTCTCCAGCGCTTTTTGGCCGGCTTCCACCGCGAGCGAACGGAGATCGCGATCCGGGAACGCGCCAAAAGCAGTCTTCCCGATGCCGACGACGGCGACTTGTCTCATACTCTCAGGATAACTTGTCGCCCTACCGGGTAAACTTCAGGTACTGAAGCCGACATGCCAGGAGGCCAATTGTGGGGCGGGTTGGTAACTCGTTGGTAACCTGGCGCCGATTGGCAATCCGCCTGGAGGTAATTCCGGATTCAACATCACGGCAGGATGCCATCCTGCCCCACCCGGGCTACTTGTGTGACACTACGCCGTGATCCACAAGTATCGAATCGGTGGGTCCGATGCGCCCATAACTTTGGCCATTGACCGTTAGTTGATCGCCACGGATCAGGATTTGCGCGTCGCGGCAGGGAGCGAAAGAATACGTGATTACGCCTCCGGCGTTTTCCGTTTTGGGTGGGTCGACGCTGGTGCGATAACAGTCGGTGACCACGATAGTGTGTCCTCCGGCGGTGGCTTCAACGCGTCCCGTAAGAAGGTTGTTCGATCGGCTGCAGGAAGAGAGCAATAGAGCCGCAAGAGCTAGTGATTTTAGGGACGTCATGGCAAGTACTTGTAATTATCATCTACTTTGCGCTGTAAAGACAAGTGGGTTCTTTCGTGGCGGCGCTACAATCAAACCGATGTTTCAAATCGCCCGCAGCTCGCCTGTCTATGACGTGGTCATCATCGGTTCCGGGGCCGGTGGAGGAACGGTCACAAAAGTATTGACCGATTTAGGCGTGTCGGTGGCGTTGCTCGAAGCCGGGCCGCCACTGGATCCCGCGAAAGATTTCAAGGAGCATCTGTGGCCGCACCAGGTGCCGCATCGCGGTATCGGCGAGGGCGGCGCAGGCTACTTCGGACCGACGCCGTGGGCCTTCGGGTACTTCACGGCCACTTCGGGCGGCTGGGAATTGAAGGGCGAGCCGTACACCGTGGCGCCCGGCAACAAGTTCGAATGGTTTCGCTCGCGCGTCGTCGGCGGACGCACCAATCATTACGGGCGCATCTCGTTGCGTTTTGCCGACTACGATTTTGCTCCTTATAGCCGCGATGGTCTTGGCACGGATTGGCCCATCACCTACGACGACATCGCTCCCTATTACGACAAGGCCGAGCGCTTCATCGGCGTCACCGGCAGCAAGGAGGGCATACGCAGCGCGCCGGACGGCATTTTCCAGAAGTGCCCGCCGCCGCGCGTCCACGAAATGTTGGTGCAGCGCGCCGCGAAGAAGCTGAATATTCCATGCATCCCTTCGCGCCTGGCGGTGATCACCGAACCGACCAATGGCCGGCCGGCGTGCCACTACTGCGCGCAATGCGGGCGCGGCTGCATCACCGCGTCGAATTACTCGTCGAGCCAGGTGCAAGTGTTCCCGGCCATGAAAACCGGTCGCGTGAAGCTGTTCACTGGCGCCATGGCGCGTGAGTTGATTACCGATGGCACCGGTAAAGTCACGGCGGTCTCCTACATCGACAAGGCCACTCGCACGGAACAGAAGATTCGCTGCCGCACAGTGGTGGTGGCCTGTGGCGCGTGCGAATCGGCGCGGCTGCTGATGAATTCCAAATCGGCAACGCACCCGAATGGAGTCGGGAACAACACCGGACAAGTGGGCCGCTACCTCACCGATAGCGTCGGCTATTCGCTGGGCGCGCACATTCCGGCGCTGGAAGGTTTGCCGCGTCACAATTCCGACGGCATGGGCGGCATGCACGTCTACATTCCGTGGTGGCTTTGGGATTCCAAGAACAAGGATTTCCCGCGCGGCTATCACGTCGAAATCGGCGGCGGTTTTGGAATGCCCGGTATCGGATCTTTCGCCGGAGAATGCCGCCGGCATGAGGGGTACGGCAAGGACCTGAAGGATTCAATCCGCAATCGCTACGGCGCCAATGTCGGATTGGCCGGTCGAGGCGAGCAGATCCCGAACGAGAATACCTTTTGCGAGATCGATCCCGATGTTGTGGATCAATTCGGGATACCCGTGCTGCGCTTCCACTTCCAATGGACCGACGCCGAATTGAAGCAGGCGGCCCATATGCACGATACTTTCAAAGCCATCCTGGAGACGATGGGCGGCACGGTAACGCGGCCGCGGGCCAACTTCATGGCTGGGGAAGGCATCTCCACCGGCGGCGAGATCATCCATGAGCTCGGCACGGTTCGCATGGGCAACGATCCGGCGAAATCCGTGCTCAATAAGTATTGCCAGGCACATGACGCCAAGAACGTCTTCGTGGCGGATGCCGCGCCGTTCGTCAGCAACCCCGATAAGAATCCCACGCTGACGATCATCGCGCTGGCGTGGCGAACGGCCGAGTACCTTGCGGAAGAAATGAGGAAAGGAAATGTCTAAAGTTTCCCGGCGAGATCTACTTAAGAACATCGCTCTCTCGGTGACGGCGGGCGGCTTAAGCCTGGAAGCCGCACAGCACGTTCACGGCGTCGCGACCGAGGAAAAGGTTTCCACCGGCGCTTACAAACCGAAGGGTTTGAACGCGCATGAGTACGGAACTTTGCAAAAATTGGCCGATTTTATTGTCCCGTCCGACGAGCGGTCCCCCGGTGCGGTGGCGGCAGGGGCGCCGGAGTTCATCGACCTGTTGGCCAGCCAAAATCCGCAACTACTGGCGATCTACACCGGCGGCATCGCGTGGCTGGATTTCACCATGCGGCGCCGCTACTCCTCCGATTTCGTGAGCGCGAAACCGGAGCAACAAACGGCGGTGCTCGATCTGATCGCGTATCGCAAGAATGAATCGGCCGAGCTGGGCCCCGGCATTCGTTTCTTTGAATGGGCGCGCAGGATGGTGGTGGACGCCTATTACACCAGCCCGATCGGAATCAAAGACGTCGGCTATATGGGGAATACGGCGGTGTCGAAATTTGAAGTTCCACAGGAAGCGGTGGATTACGCGTTGAAGCGCAGTCCTGTGTGATCTGGCTCTCTCCGCTCGCCGTTGCGCTCGCTCTACTCCTGGCCGCGGCGATTCCATCGGTATTTGAACGGCTGGAATCGCTGTTTGCAAAACTCGCCCGGAGGAGAGCCGCCGCGGTTCTCGCGGTTGGTTGCTTCCCCTTGGTGGTGCGCGCTCTTCTGCTTCCGGTGATGCCGATTCCCGAGCCTCGGACGCACGATGAATTTGGCTATCTGTTAACCGCCGACACCATCGCCCAGGGACGCCTGGCGAATCCCGAGCATCCATTCGCGATGCATTTCGAGAGCATGCACATTCTGGTGCGTCCAACCTACGCGAGCGTTTATCCAATGGCGCAAGGGCTGGTGCTGGGGGCCGCAGAGGTACTTTTCCACCATCCCTGGGTGGGCGTGTGGTTGAGCGTGGGTCTGATGTGCTCGGCGATTTGTTGGGCGCTGCAAGGGTGGCTTCCGCCAGGGTGGGCGCTTTTTGGCGGCGTTCTCTTCGCCCTTCGGCTAGGCATATTCAGTTACTGGATGAACAGTTACTGGGGGGGCGCGGTGGCTGCTTGCGGCGGCGCGTTGGTGCTGGGCGCGCTGCCGCGGATGCTACGGCGCCCTTCACGGGCGGCTGCCGTCTGGTTGGGATTGGGCCTGGCAATTCTCGCGAACAGCCGGCCATTCGAAGGACTGGTCTACGCGATTCTTCTGCTGGGAATCGCCTGCTGGAAAGCCAGGACAAGGCCCGTGATCTGGCCCGCGGTCCTGATTCTGGGGGTTACAGCGGCGGGAATGAGTTACGATTTTCTGCGCGTTACCGGGCATCCACTGCTCATGCCTTATGTGCTGTACCGGAGCGGCGCGACATCGGCTCCGCATTTTGTCTGGCAATCGCCACGTCCAACTCCCGTGTTTCATCACGACGAGCTGCGCAGATTCGACGAATGGAGTTGCAGGGGTATCGGACTGCACGGTCCGAGAACGTTTTCAGCCGGACAGCCGATAGGGCGAAAACGTATTGGCGTTTTTATCTGGGCGTGCTGTTCACCATTCCGCTGCTGACACTGCCATGGCTATGGAAAGATCGCGATGCGCGACTGTTGCCGATCGCGGGAATGCTGTTCTTCCTGATCGCGCTATCGCCGCAGGTCTGGCAGTCGCCGCACTATGGATCGCCGGCGACTGCGCTGTTTGCATTGATCGTCACCATGGGAATGCGGCGCTTCGGGAGGTGGGTGCCCGGCAAGATTCTTGTTCGGGCGCTACCATTGGCTACTTTAGCGACGCTGTTGATCAGCGCCAGCGGGCGGAATCCCGATGCGGCCGGAAGCCGTTGGGCCACGTGGGGCGGCAAAGGCGCGCAACGGGAGTCGATCGGCAGAGGACTGGCCGATTCCGGAGGACGTCATCTGGTGCTGGTCCGCTACAGGCCGAATCACGACGTACATGACGAGTGGGTTTATAACGACGCCAGCATCGATACGGCGCCGGTGGTGTGGGCTCGGGAGATGGGGCCGCTGCGGGACGGCAAGCTGCTGCGCTATTTCGAAGGGCGGAAAATCTGGCTGGTCCAGCCGGATGCAAATCCGCCGGAGATTTCGCCCTATGCGCTGGGGTCCGCCGCAAACCCCGATTCATTGCAGGCCGGGGTTCTGAAGCTTGCATCCGAAGTCTGCGGCCGGGGGCCTTGCCGGTTGACTTGCGGTCAATGGAACGAGCTGTTGATGAAGGCGGAGGGGGGGGCGCCGCCCAGTGTAGACACGGGATGCGTCGTCGAGGGCCGCCGCGACGCAACGGTTTCTTTCGAGCATTGGTTCGCGTGGCTGCAAGGCGAGCGGTGAGCGCACGCCATCTAGGGGATCCAGGCTCGCAAGAACTTGGCCGGCTCATGCGGCCCGATTGAAAATGGATCGGCGGCGGCGGGCACTAGCCACGTTTCGCCTCCGCGAAATGGCAGGCCGGCTATGGTTCCCATTCCAGCGGCAAAAACCAGCAAGTGGAACGGCTCGGCGGGCGAGGGATACTCGATCGATGTTGTAATCCTCGCCAGCTCGGCATGAAAATATGGGCAATCTATCGGCAGTGTCGTTGGACCGGCTTTCGATGCCCCGGTTGAAGCTACCTGGATAGCCTTTTCGAGATGCAGCTCGCGGGGGCGGCCGTAGTCGTAGAGGCGATAGGTGATATCGGAGTGCTGCTGGATCTCACACAACGCCAGCCCCGCTCCGATAGCATGCACCGTGCCGGCCGGGATAAAGAATGCGTCGCCCTGCTTCACGTCCACCCAATTCAGCATCCCCTCGATGGTTCCATCCAATGCCGCGGCACGCAATTGCGCGGACGTAGTCGATTCCCGCAGACCGATGGCCACTCGAGCCCCCTCTTCGGCGCGAAGCACGTACCACATCTCGGTTTTCCCCCGCGAATTTTCATGAGCCGCGGCGAAAGCATCATCGGGATGGACTTGAACCGACAAGGCCTCCGTGGTGAAGACGAACTTCACCAACAAGGGAAGGTCCGCTTCAAACCAAGCCTCGCCAATTTTCAGATCCGGAGCCGGAAACCACGGGAAAAGGTCGTGTGTCCCCCACACTTTTTCCTTGAAGGACACAGGGAGACGCAGCGGCGTCTTAGCGTTCAAGTATGAAATGCTCGATCCGGTCAAGCCCGCGCTCCAATTCAGTCATCGATGTCGCGTAGGAAATCCGCACGTGCTCATTGGTCCCGAACGCTTCTCCAGGAACAACGGCGACATGCGCCTCAGAAAGAAGACGTTCGGAGAATTGCATGGCCGAGGAGATGCCGTTGCGAAAACCCACGGAGATATTCGGATAGGCATAGAAGGCGCCCTTCGGCTCGGCGATCCTGACTCCAGGAATCGCGCGCAGCCGGCCGACGACGTAGTCGCGCCGCTTGCGATATTCGGCCAGCATGGTCCCAATGGAATCCTGTGGACCGCGTAGCGCCTCAATGGCGGCCTTTTGCGAGACCGAGGTGGGGTTCGAAGTAGTGTGGCTTTGCAGTTTCATCATGGCGTCGATCAACGGCTTGGGCGCCAGGGCGAAACCGATTCGCCACCCGGTCATCGAATAGGTTTTCGATAGCGATCCCGCTACCACTACGTCATCTTTAGCGCCCGGCATGGACGCGATCGAGAACGGCTCGCCTTCGTAGAGAAAGCGGCAATAGCATTCGTCGGTCAGCACCTTCACGCCATGCTTGGACGCCAGCTCGTAGATTTTCCCGAACTCCTGGCGGCTCAATACGGCGCCGCTCGGATTGTTCGGTGAGTTGATAATCAGAAGTTTCGTCTTGCCGGTGATGTACGGCGCGATAGTCTCGGCTGAGAACGTGAAACCGTTGGCCTCATCGCTCTGGACGAACACGCACTTTCCGCCGGCGAAATTCACAACGTCTTTGTAGGTGACCCAGTACGGCGCGGGAATTATCACCTCGTCGCCATGACCGATGAGCACCTGCATCAAATTAAAGATGGCGTGCTTGCCGCCCACCGTCACCATGCACTCCGCGGGCGCATAGTTGGTTCCGTAATCGGTGCGATGGCGCTCGCAAATGGCCTGCTTCAGCTCCAGCACGCCGCCGGTTGGCGTGTACTTCGTGAAATTCGCGCCGATGGCCGAGATGGCAGCCT
The DNA here is from genome assembly GCA_955652915.1 of uncultured Bryobacteraceae bacterium. Taxonomy (GTDB): domain Bacteria; phylum Acidobacteriota; class Terriglobia; order Bryobacterales; family Bryobacteraceae; genus Palsa-89. Next base: position 3,730 of record CATPCJ010000440.1, on the reverse strand, counting down.
GCTTGATGTTCTCGGGGGTCGGAAAGTCCGGTTCGCCCGCGCCGAAATCGACCACGTCGATTCCTTCCCGGCGCAGACGGTCGGCGTCCGCCGCGACTTTCATGGTCGAGGACTCGCTGATGCGCGAGATCCGCTCGGTCATATCAAAGGTAGCCAGCATTGAGGGTGTCACTTTTCTCCTAGGGTTCTCCTAACACTCTTTTTCTTAGTCTACCTTCTACCGAGGGTGGAACAAGGCCCGAGATGTTCCCGCGCAGCCGGATGACCTCCTTCACCAGCCTGGAACTGACAAACGAGTGCGCTTCGCCGGCCATCAGGAACACGGTTTCGATTTCCGGACGCAGCCGGCGATTCATGAGCGCCATCTGCAATTCGTATTCGTAGTCGGAAACGGCGCGGATACCCCGTAGAATCACGCTGGCGCCGTTTTGCGCCGCGTAATCCACCAGCAATCCATCGAAGGAGCCGACCTCGACGTTGGAAAAGCCGCCCACTACTTCGCTCAGCATCTCCATTCGTTCTTCGACGCTGAACAAGGCCTGCTTTTCGTCGTTACGCAGGATGGAGACGATGAGCTTGTCGAAAAAAGCGGCGCCGCGCTCGATCAAATCCAGGTGACCGTTGGTGATCGGATCGAAGGAGCCGGGATAAATAGCGACGACTCTGGCGGGTTTGGTCCTCAAGGTTTGCTTTCGCCCGGATGATAGGTCCGCTCCGAGTGCGCCTTGATTTCCGCCAGACTGAAATATGCCGGCTTGAATTGCTGCCTGGCATACAGCTCGGACTGATCGAAATAGTGCGTGGAGTTGGGATCCGAATTTTCTCCGAAGACCAGAATCGATTTGGCTTGCACCTGTGGACCGAAATCCACGACGCTGATGAAGGAATGACCGGCCACGCCATAGCGGCTCTTCTGGTCCTTCTCCGGCCGCGAGTAGAAATTGAAAATAATCCCGACGTCGCCGGGCGCGCCCGCGATGGGAAGACTTTTCGCAGCGTCGCTGAAGGCCTCTTCACCACCGGACTGTCTGCGTTCCAGGCGGTTCAGATCGCCGAAGGGCACGCGCCAGGCGCCGAACGTCCTGGTTAGTTCATCGACTACCAGTTCCAGCGATTGAACCGGATCCTGTTTCGGCTTGGCCGAGGGGATCACCGCCGTGCCGTACTGTTTTTCGTGCCACAGCAGGAACAAAGTCATGGGAACGGAGCCGACGGTGCTGACGTGATCCCAGTTTCGGAGCTCGGCGATGGGCTCCAGTAATTTAGCGGCGTGAGTTTTTTCCCATGCGTCCACTAACAGCGGAATCTCGGTTTCGGCTTGGATGACATAGGTATCGAAGCCCGATTTCGCCCACTCGTCGAACGTGAATTTGTCCTTGTTCCACAGGATACGCCGCGAGATTCGCGCGCGCGCATTGTCCGGCTCGCCGACCATGTATTTGGGGTATTCGGATGGATCCGGATTGCCGAATACAGTGGTCGTAAATGGCGTGGAATTGCAGTTCTGAACGAAGCCAGATTTCGGATTCGTAACCTGCGGCAGTTCATTGAAGGTGTGATAACCGTGCCATTCGGTCTCCGATGTGCTGCCATCGACCGGCTTCGTCCAATCGAATTTCGTGGAGCGCTTCGGAACCGCGCCGTTGTAAACGTAGAAAATATTTCCGGACTTGTCGGCGTAAACCGCGTTGAACATCGGAACCGCAACCGCGGACATGGCTTGCTTGAACTCGTCGAACGAGCGAGCCTTGCTCATGGCGTACCATTCATCGATCTGGCCGCCCTCTTCGAACTTCGCCATCTTTACAGCTAGCGGCTTGCCGTTCCGGCGGGCAACTATCGGCCCGTGGTGCGTCTTGCGGAAGGTGAAAGTCTTGTCGCTCAATCCATCCGGCGTCTTGACCTTGACGATCTCGGTCCACTCGGTGGCGTGGTTGTATGCGCCATCGTAACGATAGGCTAGCGGATCCTTGGGATTGTCGAACGCTTCTTCGTAGACGTCGATAATGTCCGGATCGTTCACGGTGTGGCTCCAACCCAGAACGTCGTTATGGCCGATGGTTGGGAACCCCGATCCAAAGAAGGATGCACCGGACATATTCCAGCCTTGGCCGCTATGGACGTGGCCTTCGTACCATTGGCCCGCGCCGAAAAACGGTTGGTGCGGATTGATGAAGAGCATGGCGTGGCCGTTGGCGCTCTTGGCCGGCGCGATGGCCCACATGTTCGATCCCTGCGATTCGGTGGCGCTATTGATTTCTCCAGGTTTCAAGCCGGACTTGCGGAATATGAACAAGTAATACAGCGCGTAGCGATTGAATGCGTAAATGTGCCACGGCTCGAAGTGCGCGATCAGGCGCGGCTTCACTTGCGGGTTGCGCTCCAGATAATAATTCAGACCATCGGCAAAGGCGTCCAGCAGCTTCTTCATCTCGGGCTTGGCGCGGCCGTATTCCGCCTGCGCCAACTTCGGAATTTCCAGAGCGCGCACCAGACGATCGTCATCCAGAGTTTTCGCGCCATATACCTCCGAGGCGCGGCCCAGCGCCCTGATGTAGCTGTCCTCGATCTGCCAGAAGTTGTCTTCGGCTTGAGCGTAGATGTAGCCGAAAACGCAGCTTGCGTCGGTGGGTCCATAGACGTGCGGGACTCCGTAGTTGTCGCGGTAAACAGTGACGGATCTGGCGAGTTGGACCGTATTCGGAGAAGCAAAAATGGGGATTGCTAGCGCTAGCGCGGTCACAAGGACGGGGAGTGAGCGTGGGCGGGTCATCGGTGGGAGTTTAGCAGATTACGGCCTCTTTCGATCAAGTGCGGGCGGGCCGACGAGGGCGTCGGCGGCGGACCAGGGGGTCGGCGAAACGGGTTCGGTTAACTCGACGGATGGCGGCGCGGGCGGCGTGCATACGTATTGGGTTTGTGGAGTTAGATTTGCGATGGGTGTGCGTTCTTGGGATTGGGTTCGATTTTCGCTGTCTTTGTTTACTTTGTCGCGATTCGATTCGCGGACGGCGCGGAGACGGAGTAAGTTGTGGAGGGCGCGGGAGTAGGCGCGCTCGAGCTGGGACTCAAAGCGGCTTAACATCGCTAGAGATCCGGATTGTGACATCGACCGGAAGGCGAAGGCGTGTTCGACATTTTCGTTGTACGAGATATGGCTTTTTTCGATTGCTTCTTTGTGTTTATCCATTTCTTGCCGGTACAGGTCGGTCTCGACGTTGTAGAGACGGCGCTGGCGCCATTTGGCGTTGACCATGTCGGTGATCAGGTCCATTTCGACGGAACTGCTGGGCTGGAGGTCTTGAATGTAGGAGTCGAGCAGGACGGCATATTCATCCTCACTTTCGTTGGGCAAGACTACGGTTTGGGCACAGAGTCCGTATTTGAGGGCGTTCATGGAGGAGTGCTTGCGGCCTTGTTCGGTGACGGGGCCGTGGGATTTTTTGCCGTTGGCACGGGCTGAATCGAGTTTTCGTTTTGAGGACATTGATTCTCCTTGCAGCCTAATAGTAAGGCCGAGGGTTGAGGGTAGTGAGGGTGGGATCTTGGATGGTGTTGAAAGGCGGGGAGATTGAGTTGAGGGAGTGGCGTGACCCGCGATCAGGGCTCGCTACGCTCGCCTGACTAGAGGGGATGAAAACGGGAGCTGAGATAATGGGAACAGCCCCACAGCGACCATAAGCCGTATTCAGTCTGAGCCCTCTCGCTCGTGACCCTGGCAGGGACGTTT
>CATPCJ010000439.1 GCA_955652915.1 uncultured Bryobacteraceae bacterium | reverse complement strand
TGGTGCTCCACGATGGACCGATTATCGAGAACGGATACCTGACCATTCAGGACAAGCCGGGCTATGGCATCGAGCTCAATCCCGATGTCGTGCGCGCCCATCTAGCGCCGGGGGAGAGCTGGTGGGGATAGCATCTGGGATAGCCCTGGCTACGGTTCCATCAGACCGAAGGCAAGGATCGATTGACCGGAGGCTTGGGCAACATATTGCTTGCCGTCGAAGCTATAGGTCATCGGCGAAGCCTTCCACAAACGATTCGCCTGGAATTGCCACAGCCGTTTTCCCGTGACAGCGTCCACGGCAGCGAACGCGCCGCTGTCATCGCAAAAGAACACCAATCCTCCAGCCGTGCCCAATACTCCTCCCCAGGATTCCGCGGTACCGGTTTGAGGCGTCTCCCAGATCGTGGCGCCGGTTCGAATATCGATGGCGCGTAGAATTTTTTGCGGCTCATCGCCTGGCACATTTCTAGTCGTGCCGGCCATGAAGCTCTTGCCGGCCTGCCATTCCATATCTGTCTTGGTGAACACTCCGCACTTCTCGAGCGTCTGCAAATAGTATAGGTGGGTGTCCGGATTGAACGCGGTCGAGAACCAGTTGGTGGCGCCCTCGATGGGCGGGCAAATTTTGTTTCCCCCAGGCGCCGGTTCCTGATTCGGAATGCGAACCGGCCGGCCGTCCGGGCCGATTTCGCGGGCCCAGGTCAACTTCTTGACGAAAGGCTTCGCCAGAAGCAGCTTTCCATTGACGCGATCGAGAACGTAGAAGAAGCCGTTCCGATTGGCATGCAGCAGCAATTTACGCGGTTGCCCTTCCCAATCCGCGTCTACCAGGACGGGCGTTTGCACCGCGTCCCAATCCCAAACGTCGTGCGGGGTGTATTGAAAATACCACCGGAGTTTGCCGGTTTTCGCATCGAGAGCGAGGTCGCAATCGGTGTACAAATTGTCGCCCGCGCGTTCATCGCCATTAAAATCCGGACCGGCATTTCCCGTGGGCCAATAGACAATGTCCAGTTGCGGATCGTACGTTCCAGTCATCCAGGTGGCGCCGCCTGGGTGGGCGATGTTCTTGCCCTTCCAGGTTTCCGATCCAGGTTCGCCGTTCTTGGGCACAGTCCAAAACCGCCAGACTTCTTTTCCGGTGCTTTGATCGAACGCCGCCACGAAACCGCGCACCCCGTCGTCGCCGCCGGCGATTCCGGAGATGAGCAGATTGCCGGCCACCAGGGGAGCGGCGCTGGCGTAGTAGTTCTGATGCCAGTCCGCCATCTCGGTGTCCCAGAGCAAAACGCCCGTGTTGCGGTGGAGCGCGATCAGGTGGGCGTTATCGGTGACCATGAACACCCGATCGCCGGCGACCGTAACGCCGCGATTCGCTCCACCCGCCACCGTCCCCCCGATGCCATGAGTTCGACGGCGTTTGTAATGCCAGATGGGCCTTCCAGAGCCGGCATCGAGGGCCCAACACTCGTTGGCATGAGTGACGTACATCACGCCTTCCACCACCACCGGCGTTACCTGGAGATTGGAACTTTCCGGAATCTGGAAGATCCATCGCGGCGTCAACCGTGAGACGTTCGTCACGTTGATTTGGGAAAGCTTGCTGTAGCGATTTCCGCCTGGAACACCATTGTAGTCCGGCCAATCCACGCCGGAGGACACGGGCCGGTATGCATCGCCGGTCTTACGCAACAGGTGCAGACGCCCATCGTCTGTCAACAACTGCAGCTCGTCCTCGGTGCGATTCATCACCACGCCTTCCAGGACATCGCCCGTGGTGGTTCGCACGCTCACACGGACCTTCGGCTGATCGTCCGGCTGCTCGAGTGTGCGCAGGAATTTAATAAGCTCGCGCATCGGGACGGCGGCCAACCGGAATGCCGGCATCCCCGCACTGGGGCGGCCATCGTGCAGAAACTTCACCAGCCCTTCGTCATCGTATGAGGCTAGGCGTGAGGCGATGGCCGGCCCGTGTTCGCCTCCTTTGGCGTCACCTCCGTGGCAGGCGACGCAACGGCTCTCAAACTGCCGGCGGCCGGCTGAGGTGTTCTGGCCGGCGGCTTGCAGGGCAACGAAGAAAACGAGCACCCAGCCGGATCGCGCGGATAGAGTCATCGAAGTGAGGCTAACATGAGCCGGGGCATCATAGTCGGCATAATAGAGAATTGCATAAGATTACACGCCGAGGATTCACGATCAGCTTGGCCGCAACAGCCTTGTACTCCGGCCCGCTCGTGCTGTTTACGAACGAAGAGGCAAAGCTGATCGAGGCTCTGACCAACCAGATCGTTCCTGCTGACGACGCACCGGGCGCCGTCGAGGCTGGGGTGGTCTACTACATCGACAAACAACTACAGGGTCCATTCCGGCGATTCGCGCCGGTTTATCAAAAATCGATTCCATTGTTTCGATCCGCTTGCCGGGAGCGGACCGGTCAGGAGTTCACCACTCTTTCTTTCGCGGCGCAAACTGCATGCTTGCGGCAAATCGAACGGGAACCGCAATCGGCGGCGGCAAGCTTCTTCCGGTTGGTCGTCGACCACACGATGCAGGGTTTCTATGGCAGTCCTCAATATGGTGGAAATCGCGACGAGGCCAGTTGGAAGATGCTGGCAATCGCAGACGTGATGGAGGGCCACCAGCATTGACTCTCTCCCCGGTTGACGTGGTGGTTGCCGGCGCCGGCGCGGCGGGCGGCATCGTCGCTGAACAGCTCTCGCTCGCCGGGCTTCAGGTGGTGCTGCTGGAACGTGGCGCGTGGCAGACCTTCCGCGACACCGGACATGACGAACTGCGCAGCCAGCGCACCACGGTGCTCGGCAATGCGTTCGGTCCCGACGACAAGAACTGTGTCCGGGAAATAGTTGACACGAATGGAAAGCTCCGGCGAGTGCTGCCTTCTGAAGGCGGCTACAACAACGTCGCCGCCTGCGTCGGAGGAGGGACCGTCAGCTACGGCGCGATGGCCTGGCGCTACCTGGAGCAGGACTTCAAGATGAAATCCACCTACGGCGCGCCCGCCCACAGCTCGCTCGAAGACTGGCCCATCACCTACCAGGATCTGGAGCCGTTCTACACCAAGGCAGAGTGGGAGATCGGCGTTTCCGGCAAGGCGGGCGCGAACCCGTTCGAGCCGCCGCGAGGCAAGCCGTATCCAATGCCGCCGCTGCCGCTCAACATGGAAGGTTCGATGCTGTCCCGAGCGGCGGCGCGCTTGAAGTGGCATCCTTTCCCGATTCCGATGGCGATCAATTCGGTCCCCTACCAGGGCCGGCCGGCCTGCATCGCTTGCCCGCATTGCGTCGGATTCGCGTGCGAGGTGAACGCTAAGAATTCAACCTCGGTAAATGTTATCCCGCGCGCGGTAGCTACGAAGCTGTGCCACCTTCGAACCGGGGCGATCGCCAAGAGAATTGTGGTGGATGAGCGTGGGAAGGCAACAGCCGTCGAGTTCATCCAGTCGAACCGGCTTTACTCGCAACCTTGCCGCGCCGTGGTGGTTTCATGCTCGGCCACGGAGTCCCCTCGTCTCCTTTTTAATTCCGCGGCGAAGATGTTTCCGCGGGGGATAGGGAATCGCTATGACTGGGTAGGCCGCAACCTGCAAGGTCATGCCTACGCCGGAGCGTATGGGTTATTCGACCACGACACCTTTGATGGCCAGGGTCCCGCGGCGCGCATCGCGTGTTGCGATTTCAGCCACGGACTTCCGGATGGCTTGAAGGGAGGAGGCATGATGGCGAACGAGTTTATTCGTTTGCCTTATTTGTTCTCTCGGCAGGCGCTGCCGCCGGGCTTGCCTCACTGGGGCGCTGAACACAAGCAGTTCGTTCGAAAGTATTACAAGCGTTCCGTGGGCGTGAAGAGCCCGGTGCAGGAAATGCCGGTGATGGAAAGCCGGGTGGAGCTTGCGCCGGACTTGAAGGATGCCTGGGGAATTCCCACTCTGAGGCTCAGCGGTCACAGGCACCCGCACGACCTGGAAGTGGCCCGCTTCATGGCGGCGAGATGCGAGGAATGGCTGAAGGAAGCCGGGGCGACCCGCACCTGGCAAACGCTTCCGGGTCCCGGCTTGAGTGGAGGCCAGCATCAAGCGGGAACCTGCCGAATGGGAAATGACCCCAGGACTTCGGTGGTCGACAAGCATTGCCGGATTCACGACATGGACAACGTGTATGTCGTCGACGGAAGCGTTCACGTTAATAATGGGGGGTTCAATCCTTCCCTGACGATCCAAGCGATTGCCTATTGGTCTTCCGCGGCAATCGCGAAAAATCTAAAACAATAACGGCTCTCTGCGCGCCGGTTTCTTCGGCCTGGGCGCCGGTCGTGGAATACATTCGTCTTCGATCGGAAATGCGGCCAACTATTTCGACTGTCAGGACCAACGCCGGGCCGCGGCTCTCAAATCCCAATCGCGGCAACCTTCCCCCTTGTTCTTTTTTACTTGACGTTCCATCTGTTTCGGCTATAATTTCTGTTAGGACAGAAATGACTGACGAATCTGCCGGTACCAGTACCAGCAGCGAGCGCCTGAGCCCGGTCGCGCGGCGCTTCATCCTGCATTGGGGCGAGATGGGTATTCGCTGGGGCATCAATCGCACCATGGCGCAGATTCACGCGCTGCTCTATCTCTCGCCTCGACCGCTGCAGGCCGAAGAGATTGCCGGCACGCTCTCTGTCGCGCGCTCGAACGTCAGTACCAGTCTGCGTGAGCTGCAAGGATGGGGTATTGTGCGCGTCGTTCATACACTCGGGGACCGGCGCGATCACTTCGAGTCTCTAAAAGATGTCTGGGAGATGTTCCAGATTGTCGTCGATGAGCGGAAGCGGCGCGAGTTGGATCCAACCACCGCCATGCTTCGGGAGACTATAACGCAAGCAGGGGGCGCGGACGCCTATACGCAAGCGCGCCTTCGTGCCATGCTCGAATTCTTCGAATCGATGACGGCGTTTTACTCCGGATTTCGGAAGCTCCCGTCCGGCGCCTTGCGGCGGCTCGCTAAAATGCCGGGCAAAGTCCACAAACTTTTGAGGTGACCGTCTCATGTTGACCAGAATGATCGGGAACCGCGCCGGGGCCGTACTCCTATCGAGCGTCATTTGTCTGATCATGGTTTGGCTGGCGGTCATTGTTGGGGCCGGCCGCTATTCGCTGGGAGTCTTCGAGGCCGCTCCCTTTGCCGTGGGCTTTACGTGCGCACTCTGCTCCGGGATCGGTCGCGAACCCAAATGGGGCCGGGCCATCGCGGATACGCTGATCAGTCTGTTCGTCATCGCCCTCGCGCTCATTGCCATAAAGATTGAGGGCTTGATGTGCATCCTGATGGCTACGCCGATCGCAATTGGTTTCGCTTTAGCGGGAACTGCTTTCGGACTCGTAATCGCCCGGCGAATGCGCTCGGGCGGCCACACCACCGCGATGCTATCGGCCATTGTTCTTTTACAGCCCGGAATCATCGGACTCGATGCGGCACGCTCGGCGGACGCGCCCATGTTCCGGGTCCATTCCACCATCGTGGTCGATGCGCCCCCGCGAACCGTCTGGCCCAACATCGCGGCATTTCCGGACATTACCACCGATCGTGAGTGGCTCTTTCGAACCGGCATCGCCTATCCGGTCCGGACGGTGATCCATGGCGAAGGCGTAGGCGCTACGCGAGAATGTGTATTAAGCACGGGTTCCGTGGTGGAGCGAGTCGACAGATGGGAACCAGGCCGGAGTCTGCGGTTTCAAGTCCTCTGGAACCCCGCGGCGATGCGCGAACTTTCTCCCTGGGGCGACATCCACCCCAAACATCTCGACGGCTACTATGTTTCGCGCCAAGGTGAATTCACTCTGACTCCACTTTCGGGTGGCCGCACGTTGCTCGAGGGCACGAGCTGGTACCAGCATCATTTGGAACCTGCCGCCTACTGGCGCTTGTGGTCGGACTTGGTGGTGCGCCGCATCCATCGAAGGGTGCTCCTGCACATCAAGGAGCTTTCCGAAAGGTAGGCCGGCAGGATGTCGATTTGCTCTTCAATAGTCGACATCCCCACACGCGATCCGCGGTTCCGGCTTACGAAGCCCAGCCTTGACAGAATCGTGCTATCTTGAGGGTGTATTTGACAGCCCCGCAATAAAGGTCACCCGGACCCTATGTCCTCTGTTCGTTCCTGGCCACATTCGCTGATCTGCAAATTCAGAAGGAAAGAAAAATGAAAAATATCTTTGTTGGGAACCTCAGCTTCGGTGCAACCGAAGACGCGGTTCGATCTATGTTTGAAGCCTACGGCGCCGTTGACCGTGTGAGCATTGTAACCGACCGCGAGACGGGACAGCCCCGGGGTTTTGGTTTTGTGGAAATGTCCAACGATGGCGAAGGCCAGAAGGCCATCGATTCCCTGAATGGCAGGGATCTCGATGGCAGAACGCTGAACGTCAACGAAGCGCGTCCCAAGACGGATCGTGCGCCGGGCGGCCGCGGGGGCGGTGGTGGAAACCGCGGCGGCAATGGCGGCGGTGGTGGTGGTGGCCGGAATCGCTGGTAGCCGCTTAAAATAACAAATTGTTCTCCAAGCGGCAAAGAGCCATGCTAAGGCTTTTTGCCCGCTTGTTTTCTGCGTTTCGCCCAGTAGGCTTTCATCCGTGCGGATTGGGCCGCCCGCGCTTCGGCGGACATAGTGCCTCCGCGTTTCCTTCCGGACGCCGCTCTGGAAGGCCCCCCGCCTGTACCTTTAGGACGTCCTCGCTTTTTGGGTCCTTGCAGTGCATCAATTGCTTGGTTGAGTTTGTCGCGTTCTGCTATGAGCAATTCGAGTATGTGTTCGGTAGGCATAAGCGGATCGTAGCATAAGTCACGGTCTCGATATCTTAACTCCCCTTCGTTAGTGACTTAACTTAACAACCTCATTGGCCACTAACCCAAATCGCCAAATCGCATGTTATACTGTTGAATATGGAAGATCGCAACATCATCAACTCGCAGTACTACTGCGGGAGAAGCCGTCCGGGCGGCACAATCCTTGTTTCGACGACAGGCGCTTATGTAGTGGCTGAATACGATGAACGAACCGGCGGTATGATGTGGCAGCGGCAGGTCCAGGCTAACCAGAAAATTGTCATTCAGAACTGGCTGAATCAACACTTCCCGCCGAAGAAAGATCCGCCCAAGCCGGCCGCTCAGCCTGCCAAGGCATCCCGGCGGTAGTCTTCATAATTTCAGTCACTCTCTCGTGCGTCCATCCCTCGCGACGTTGTAAACTGCAAGTACCGTGCGAGCGACTTATTCTATCTAGGCGGGTTACCTTTTTCCGATGGCGATTTCGAATTCCTTAGTAAAACTCTCGATCGGGATTATCTGCGGATCGTGCGCGTGGAGTCAGCAGTACACCATCTCCACCATCGCGGGCACGAATGTCCAGGGCTTTTCGGGAGACAGCGGCGCGGCCACAAGCGCACAGTTAGGCTTGCCTGGAAGGATCGTAATAGATTCGTCCGGCAAGATCTATATCGCCGACGGCGCCAACAATCGCGTCCGGATGATTTCCGGTGGAACGATCACTACTGTCGCAGGCACCGGCACCGCCGGTTTTTCAGGGGATGGGAAAGCCGCCACCGCCGCCCAGTTGACCGATCCCATCGGCGTGGCAGTGGATTCTTCAGGCAATTTATATATCGCCGACGCCGGTAACAACGTAATTCGCAAGGTTACCTCGGGAACAATCTCCACCATCGCCGGAAACAATACCGCCGGGTATTCCGGCGATACCGGAGCAGCCACCAGCGCGCAACTGAACAATCCGGTGGCCGTGGCAGTGGATTCGTCGGGAAATGTTTACATCGCGGACGCCAACAACTTCGTGATTCGTAAGGTCACGGGCACTACCATCAGCACGATTGTGGGAGGCGCCGCCACACCGGTCACGCAATTGAATCATCCGACCGGATTGGCGTTGGGCCCGGCCGGAATCATTTACATCGCGGATACGGGTAACAAGCGCATTGCAAAGTTTGCCAATGGAGTTCTTACAAGTTTTGCGGGGAATGGCAGTTCTGCGTTCTCCGGCGATAACGGTCCGGCCACCAGCGCGTCACTAAATGACCCGTTTGGTGTCGCAGTTGATTCGGCTGGCAACGTTTATATCGCCGACACTTTTCATGGTCGAATCCGGAAAGTTTCATTCGGCGGCATTATCACCACCATCGCCGGGAACAATTTTTTCGGGTATTCCGGTGACGGCGGCGTGGCCACAAGCGCTTCGTTATTTTTTCCGCGCGACGTTGCCATCGATAGCTCGGGCAACGTGTATGTCGCCGACACCAGCAACAACGTCATCCGTTTGCTGACACCTCAAACTCCGGTTCTTTCCGCCAATGGCGTGGTGAATGCGGCCAACTTCTTCCAAGCGCAAGTTTCGCCCGGCGCGCTGGCCAGTGTTTTTGGAGTTAGCTTTGCCGGTGGAAACGCCACCGCGAATGGGACGCCACTGCCGACGATTCTTGGTCCAGTTTCGGTTACGGTGAATAACGTCAACGCTCCGCTTCTCTATGTCAGCCCAACCCAAGTGAACTTTCAAGTGCCGTGGGAAACCGCGTTGGGCAACGCCATGATTTCAGTAAGCGTGAACGGACTCATCAGTAACTCGGTAAGTGTGCCGGTGTTAACCGCCGCTCCAGGATTGTTCGTGCTTCCGGGCGGCCGGGCGGTGGTCCAGAATTCCGACTTCTCGTTGAATGGTCCGGGTAATCCGGCAAAAGCAGGCAGCACGATTATTGCCTATCTGACGGGTTCGGGGCCGGTAAGCCCGGCGGTCGCCAGCGGAGCCCCGGCACCGGCTAGTCCGCTTTCGACGGTGACTTCGGACAAGAGCGCTAGCATCGGAGCGACAGCCGCTACCGTGTCCTTCGCGGGTCTCGCGCCGGGTTTCGTCGGGCTTCTGCAAATGAATATCGTAGTGCCATCGACCCTCGCCGCGGGCGAGTATCCACTGAACATAACCATTCACGGGGAAACCAGTAACTCCGCGACAATTAGCGTAAGCAAGTAGCACGGGCATTCTTGCCGGTGTTGAATATTAAAGTGCGCTCCTGACGGACCTCTTCTTGCCGCAACAATATATTATCGGAATCGATTTAGGGACAACGAATTGCGCGGTCGCCTATGCCCTGGCCAACAGCGATCCTCGTGAATCGCCCCCGGTCGAGCTGCTGCCCATACCGCAACTCGTGAATCCGGGCGAGTTGCGCGACGAGCCGCTGCTGCCATCGTTCCTCTATATTCCGGGCTCGTCAGATTTTCCGGCCGGCTCCATCGCCGTGCCTTGGGATGCGGCGCCGCATTATGTAACGGGCGCTCTGGCGCAGAAGCGTGGCGCGGAAGTGGCCAGCCGGTTAGTCGCATCGGCGAAATCGTGGTTGTCCCACCCCGGCGTGGATCGCACCGCCGCTATTCTTCCACCGAACGCTCCGGAAGGCGTGGGGAAAATTTCGCCGGTGGAAGCAGCCCAGCGTTTCCTGGAGCATTTGCGCGCCGCGTGGGACGCGAAGATGCCGGACGCGCAATTCGCCGATCAACAAGTCTTCGTCACCGTGCCGGCTTCGTTCGATGCGGTAGCGCGTGAACTGACGCTCAAGGCCGCGGAGCTGGCGGGTTACAAAAATCTTCTGTTGCTGGAGGAACCCCAGGCCGCATTCTACGCCTGGATCGAGCGTCATACGGATTGGCGCCAGCGGGTTCAGGTTGGCGATCTCATCCTGGTGATTGACATTGGCGGTGGCACGACTGATTTCACCCTGATTGCGGTTACCGAGCAGTCGGGCGATCTGCAACTGGACCGCGTCGCCGTGGGCGAGCACATCCTGCTGGGCGGCGATAACGTCGACCTCGCGCTAGCGCGTCACCTGGAGCAGCAACTGACCGCGCAAGGGGCCACGCTGGATGCCATGCAGTTGCATGCGCTCTGGCAGCAGTGCCGTCTGGCCAAGGAACGTCTGCTCGAACCCGATAGCAAGAAGCGCGAGCATCCGGTTACGATTCTCGGCCGCGGTACAGGCCTGGTGGGCGGGACCGTCAAGACTAAGCTTTTGCGCGAGGATGTGGACCGCATTTTGGGCGAAGGGTTTCTTCCAGCCGTATCCAGTCAGGATATGCCCCTGCGGCGTAAGACAGGATTTTCAGAGATTGGCTTGCCCTATGCGGCCGACGCAGCCATCACGCGGCAACTGGCCCGATTCCTGCGGCAACAAGCCGCGCAATCCGAGCATGGTTCGGTACGGCGTGGGTCCAGCGGTTTAGCCGCGCCCACGCACGTGCTGTTCAATGGCGGCGTCTTGCGCGCGAGTCTGGTGCGCAAACGAATTATCGAAGTCCTAAATCGCTGGCTCGGCGAAGAAGGTATGCAGCCGGTGGTTTCGCTGATCGGCGAGGACCTGATGCACGCCGTGGCGCGCGGCGCGGCGTATTACGGGCTCGCCCGCTCTGGCCGGGGCGTCCGCATTCGAGGCGGCATTCCACGAACGTACTACGTGGGAGTGGAGAGTTCCCTGCCCGCGGTGCCCGGAATGCCGGCGCCGGTGAAGGCTCTTACAGTCGCGCCATTCGGCATGGAAGAAGGCAGCTCACTGCAGTTGCGCGATCGCGAGTTCGGACTGACCGTCGGCGAGCCCGCGGAATTTCGTTTCTTTCAATCGGCGGCTCGCAAGAACGATGCGGCGGGAGCGATGCTGGACGATGTCGCCGGGGATCTCGAGGAGTTGTCGCCCATCGAAGTGTGCTTGCCTGCGTCCGGTAACGCCGGAGAGTTCGTGCCGGTGACGCTGGAGACCGTCGTCACTGAAACTGGAATGCTCCAACTGTGGTCCGTCGCGCGGGATGGCCGGAGATGGAAATTGGAATTCAACGTCCGGGAAAAAGTGAAATAGCGTGACGGCCATCGCTCTCAACGTCGCGGAGCGCTATTCAGAGTCGTCGGCCGGTGGCTTGTTTTTTGACCCGGGCGGGCGGCCCCGCCTCCTCGGCTCGACGGATTTGATTTGACTCATCCACAATGGCGGTCTGCCCCTCCGCTTCGCGCCTAGACTTAAACGTCCCAAAGCGATGATAGCCTCTTCAATTTGATCCCGTTCCGCCCGCAATTCAGCGAGCATCTTATTTAGGTCCATCGCACTATCATACCCGAACAATATGGTGTTTCGGAGGCGGACCAGTTCTATATCCCGTAACAGTACCGAAGGACCAGCTCGTCCCACGTCCGATTGATATACAATCACCCCAATGGCTCTTGCAGGGTCTCTCGTTGCAGCTTGCTTGCTGTGCTCCCTCGGCTTCGCTCAACAGACCTCTTCGGAAACGGTTGCGGCGATGCGGCGCGCCGCTCCGGACGCGCTACCACTATCGAACGACGCGCCACACTCCCATCTGCGCGTCGATTCTAACTTGGTTTTGATTCCCGTTCACGTAACGACCGCCGCCGGCACTTCAGTCACGAACTTGACCATGGAACATTTTCGCTTGTTTGAAGACAACGCGGAGCAGAAGATCACGCACTTCGCCAAAGACGACGCACCGATCTCAATCGGCCTGGTCTTCGACTCCAGCGGCAGCATGCACAACAAGATGCGCAAGTCTTCGGAAGCCGCCGCGACATTTTTCAAGACCGCCAATACGGACGATGAATTCTTTCTGGTTGAATTCAACGAACACCCCAAACTGACCGTGGCATTTACGCCGGATGCCGGCGAGATCTACCGGCGAATCGCGCATATCCGCCCGTTTGGCCGCACTTCCTTGCTGGATGCCATCCACCTGGCGCTGGGGCAAATGAAAAGCGCTCATAACCTCCGCAAGGCAATCGTGATCCTATCGGATGGCGGCGACAACCGCAGCCGCTTCAGCGCCAGCGAAGTCAAAAACGCCATGCGTGAATCGGACGTTCAAGTGTATGCCATGGGAATTTTCGATCCGGAAGAAATCCGCAGGAAAACATCCGAGGAAGAAAAAGGTCCCCGGCTTCTGGATGAACTGGCGGACGAAACTGGCGGACGCCTATATTCGGTGGACAACTTAGACGACCTGGCCACGATCAGCGCCCGGATCGGCCACGAGCTTCGCAATCAATACCTGCTGGGCTATTCGCCCACGGATGGTTCACGCAATGGCAAGTTCCGCCGCGTAAGAGTCACCCTGTGTGCTCCCCCGGATATGCCGAATTTGAAATCTTACTACCGGCATGGATACTACGCACCCGCCGAGTAACGGAATTCGGCACTGCCTCCAGCATTCACGAAGTCAAACCGAGCCGTGACCATGGGGGAGCGGTATCTCACTAATGGGCATCCGCTCCCTTACGGTCACGGCTCTGATCGGGCGCTTTACCACGGTGGTGTTTGGTACTTTACCAGCGGTAACCGAACGACACGGGTACATAGTCCGTATGACGGCCGTTGCCCATGAAGATGCGATGATAGCGCGCTTCCGCGTAGAACTTGCCCTTCCACTTGCTGCCGACCGCAAAACCGGCGCCAATGTTCACGCCCGGCTTGTTCACTGAATAGGAAGCCAGGATATTGGTGGTGGGCACCGTGACGGGAAAGAATCCAAAGAATGGATCGAAGCCGGTGACCACCGCGGACGATGGTTGTGTGAACTCCTGATTGCGATGATAGAGCCCACCGCCGCCGATGACGTAGACGTCAGCATGACGTTTCGGAGATAAATGTACGATCGGATCGAGCGTGGCCGAAAAAATATGCAGGTCACCGCCAGGAACGCCGATATTACTCAAGGTTGAAGAATTGATTCCGAAGGAATTGTAGTCGCCCTGCAGCATGACCCCGGCGTACGGTGAAAAGTTGTAACCTACACCGCCCTTGATGTTCCACCCTTCATCAAGATGCCGGCCCGTATTACCAACGGGCTGCGTGAAGCCGGCTCCCAAATCAAACGCAAATCGCGATACTTCTTGTGCGCTCAAAACACCTCCAAGAAGAAGACCGAAGAAAGAACCGAAGACAAGACGTTTCATTTATGTTTTACCCTCACTTGAGTAGATTCTCGATTTACCTAAGGGGTTTCAGGTTATGAAAAATACGAAAATCGGAATTAGACGGTCGCTTGACTACAAGTTTTTGAAGAATATTGCTAGCAACATTCCCTATGTAACATTGGTTATCTCGTAGCGGCCTCGACTAAACCAAGTTCCTGAGCGAGCTGTCGCGATGCGTGCTTCCGGCGCGAGGATTCACGAATAAGCGCTTGCAATATCCCATTTTCAAATTTGCCCGTCACGACCTCGACTGGCTTATCCGTACCCTCTACGATTTTGAAGAGTGTGCCGTGGCCGTGCGCCCGGTAGTCGACGATTTCCCCTTCATAGCGGTAGCCGCTCCTCAGTCCGTTCAGCCGGCCAACGGCGACGTGATGCTCCCAACCCCGGAAGGCGCCGTGGATCTCCGATTCATCCGGATACGTCAGTGTGCCGCGCCCCAAGGGTTTTTTGCTTACGATTGATCCTTCATACACGGCGCCATCCAGTTCAAGACGGCCTTCACTGACGCTGGCCAGCAGGGCCCGCACGTAGGCTTGCGGGCTCCATCGCGTAATCAGCCGGCGCGGCATTTCCAGATGCAGCGATTCGCCGACGGCGCGCAGGAACTCCACGCAATCCCGGCTCAATAGCGAAAACTCACGCCTGCAATCCTACGCGCGCCCGATTCTGGAAGACCGCTGGAAGTCCGCCTCATCCACGCGAACTATCAATTGTTGACTGATACTTTGGACGCTGTGATTCAGCAGTTCATCCATCACGCGGCCTGGGACCGTGCGCACCGCGGAACTGCAGTTTGTGCCGTCACCCTCCGGATACAAGCCAAATGCGCGGATCGTGCTCTTTCGATGTACGCCGTCTTCGAGACCCCAGACAACGAACGCGTGCCCGGTGCTGCTTCCGCCCCGCGACGCAAAAACGACATAGTAAGTGTTCTTGCCTTGCTTTGTGCTGAGGTCTAGAGTCTTCGAAACCTGCGCTGAAACGGACTCGGGCGCGCCAAGGAGCAAAGTGAACGCCAGCGGAATTGAACGAAGCACCACGATGTGAGCTCCTAAGCCCCAGTCACAACTCCGGCGCCAAGCCGCTCCAGCAACTTCTCCGTTGCCTGCGCGATTTCCCGCACGGCATCGTCAAAGACCGCCTGATTTATCTTGGACGGCTTATGAAAACCGCTCACCTTACGCACGAACTGGAGCGCCGCGGCGCTCACGTCGCCGGGTGTAACGATCAGATCGCGCTTGCGTAGAACTCGAATGCTGCGGCACATACCTACAGAATATCGTCCTGCAGGTATGTCCGCTCGCTAAGAAGCTGTGAAACAATCGCAAACCAAAGGGTATGGCCGCTGGCGGCCACCTCAGAGGATGAAAATACGCCGTTTCAGGCACTCTTGCCTGTGTGGATCTTAGAGCGATTTTTTCACAGCTTCTAACGCGCGCGGTCCCTACTGAATCGGCACCATCACCGTATTGCTGACCGCTCCGTTCACGGTGACCGTCACGGGTACGGTGGTCCCGCTCTGCATGCTGTCCGGCACCTTGAACTTCGTGAGCGTCAGCCCCGTATAGCCGGGGGCTGCGCCGGACCACATTGTGGACATAACCTGGTCGCCTGTCGCGAGGTTGACGGAGTCCACCAGCGCCGGTGCGGGGTTGGGTGGGAAGAAGCCGTCGATTACCTGCCCATTGTAAGGACCGAATCCGGTGCCGAGTAACGACAGCGTCTCGCCCGGTTTGGCGGGGCTATCCGGTGTGACGGCCGAGCCATCATCGTGCATCGCCAGCGCATATTGTTGCGAGCTCAACGTCTGGAAGAACAAGCCTGGCGAATTACGCGCCACGGAGAACTTGGCCGAAATGTCATCCTGTCCGGTGTTGTGAACCTGCAAAGTGTAATCGCCATCGCCGAGGTCCGATGGAACCTGAGCGTTGATCTGAGTCGGCGAGACGTAGAGCAATGGCAGAATCCGATCGTTTACGGTCACCGTGACTCCGGCGATATTTTGGGCGAGCGGATTCACCCGGCCGATTTCAAGCACCGGCGCCAGGCTCTCGCCAAATATGGAAATGATCGAACCGGGCGCGACGGTGGAATTCGGAGTATCGCCGACAGCATTCTTTACACCCGCTGGTGCGATGAACGGAACCTTGTCCATGCGCGCGATCACGCCGTGCGGCGATGACATCATGACCGTTCCCACCGGATAGGTGCCGGCCAGATCTCCATCCCAACGGCGGAACTTGAAGCCGGGATTCGCATTGGCCGTGACGGTAACTTGCATATCCTGCGGATAGAACATATCGCTCGACGCCGGATCGAAGTTGAAGTTCACTCCGTTGCCCGGATCCGAGGCGGCGCTTAAACGGTAAGATGTCCGGTAATTGGCGGTGACGACGGAAAAATCCGTGTTGACGGTGAACGTGTGATCGGAAGCCGCGTTGTCGGACCAGGAAGTAAATTCCATCCGTGCGCTATCTCCCAACGAGAGCGTGGTGGGAGCCGTCACGCGCAGTTGCGCTCCACTCGGCCGATCGATAGTGCAGGGCGTCGTGCATGTTGTGCCGTCCACCTGAACCGAAATACCGGATGGCGAGCTGTGAACCAGGACGCGGCTCAGCACGCTAAAATTCGCCGTCATACGATAGCCGTTATCCACCGCCGACTGATCGACGACGTAGGATTGCGACGCCCCCCCTGAATTCGACCAGTTCTTGAACGTATATTGCCGTCCGGCGGCGTCAAACTGAGTGGTGGGAGCGGAAACCGTGTGTGTCGTCCCCAGGCCCCAGATAAAGTCGTACGAAGCATAGTTGGGACGGCCATCCACGGTCAATTTAAGACCGCCCGGCGACGTGAGAAACCCTACATGCGCTCCAGGCACGAAATTCGCGGTCAATAGCTCCGCGTTGGAGACATTCGTATCTACCGTGTAAGTCGCATTCGGCCCCAACTTCTTATTCCACGAATCGAAGACCCAGTATTTCCCATTCGTCGTGTCAACCTGCGGAGAGGGAGCACTGATTACGTGGCTGGATCCAGGGGCGAAATCGAAGTCGCCCAGACACATTGGCGGAAATCCCAGATTGGGGTTTCCGGGCTGGGACTCGTTGGATGGACATGGTCCTGAAAAATCGGCAGGTACCGTCAGTGTCGGCACAGGCGACCGGTCGACCAGGACTTGTAACCCGAGTGGCGGCGCCGTGATAAAACGAACCCTCTTCGCGGGTGAGAATAGCGGCGCCAGCGTGATGGGACCATTGACAGTAAAGGTTCGTAGATAAGCGTCCGGCGTACCTAGGTTTGAAGACCAACCGACAAAAACGAACCCAGGATACGGAAACGCGTTAAGCGTCAAGGGTGAGCCCGCCGGCAAAAACAAGTTTGCGCTGCTCCAATAACATGCCGATCCCAGGAAGACTACACCGGGACGAAATTGTCCCTGGGGAATGGCTCCGGGCGCCCCGCAAGTGGGGGGCGAAATCGGATCGTTGTTGCCAGAGTTGAAAAACGATAGGATTACCCGGTAAGAGGCGGTCAACGTGCTCTTAATAGTGGTGATGCGAGGATCCGCGGTAATAGTCTGGATCGCATCGCCGGTTGGCAGCAATAGACCAGCGTTGTCCTGCCAGCCGCCAAAAGCCCACTTGGTGGTGCCATCGACGGAGGTTTGAATCGAAGTATTCGCCGGCTGGTTGGGCAACACCGGATCGGTGATAAACACCAGGATGTGCTTGCTTCCTTTAGGCCATACAAACGTCGCAGCCTGGATATATAGCTGATTATCCACGGTGAACTTCGCCCCTGGAGGCGTAGTGGAGATCGTGATAGCGCTTTGTTGGGCCTGCGCGTAGGAGCACAACCCAGTCAGGAAGAGGGCGGACAATAGGGCAAGACGATTCATAGACGACACCGAGTATCTGATCGGCTTTGGTACCAAACTCCTTTAGGTTCGGTTCTAAGTAGGCTGCTGAAAAACTCCTAAGTCCCTGACAGAGCCGTGGCCGCTGGCAAGAGGCGTCCTCCCCAGGTGATCTTGTCCGCTGACAAGCTGAGGCTTTACGAGTGGCCGCTCGCCAAGAAGCTGGGAAAAAATCGCTCTAAGATCCACACCGGCAAGAATGCCTGTGCCACAATTATGGGAGCAGGGCTATGCGAAACCAATTGTTGTTCGTGAGAATTCTCGTTCCGCTGGCTGTCGGCTTCCCCGTCGCGGAACCGCTCCCAGCCGCCGACAAGAAGCTGCCAATTGAGCAGACTTCCAACGACCTGGTGGACATATCCGCCACCGCAATCGTCGACAAAGATCAAATAAGACAAGAGCTTGGCTCTGATTTAGGCGGCGATATCGTGGTTGTCCGCGTGACCGTCCGGCCGGTCGGCGACAAAGCTATTCAGGTCAGCCTGGACGACTTCCTGCTCATATCGGGAAAAGATGGTCAACGTGCCCAGCCCTACTCCCCGAGCCAGATTGCTGGGAATAGTACGTTGGTGGTAACGCCCCAGGGAACCAGAAATGCCGGTCTCGGCGCCAATAACAACGGTCCTATCTGGGGAGGAATCCCCGGCACTGGTTCCAGACCTCACCAAGTGCCCGGCAATGGCGCCGGCATCGGGTCGACGACCGCGGAGACCACCACGGTTGATTCAAAGGTGGATGTTTCCAGTAGCGACAAGCCCAATCCGTTGCTCGCAGTTTTAAAGGAAAAGGTCCTGCCGGAAAAAGAGATAACCCAACCAATCTCCGGCCTTCTCTATTTTCAGATGGTAGGCGGAAAGCTGAAGCCTAAAGATCTGGAGCTGCACTATAAGGGACCCGCTGGCCGCCTATCGCTGCGATTCCGTCCATGACCGCGCCGATCGGCCTTCGCGTTTCCGACCTCGACACACCCGCGATCGTGATCGATCTCGAGATCATGGAGCGCAACCTTCGCAAGCTGGCCGACTATGGCCGCGAGCATGATCTGCGGGTCCGGCCGCACACGAAGACACACAAGATCCCCGCGCTGGCGCGTAAGCAGATCGATTTGGGCGCAGCCGGATTGACGGTCGCCAAAGTTGGGGAGGCCGAAGTAATGCTCTCGGCAGGGCCTCCCGAGCTGCTGGTGGCGTACCCGATCGTCGGCCGCAAGAAGCTCAATCGCCTGATGGAAGTGGCGCGGAAAACATCAGTAACGGTTTCGCTGGACAGCCTGTTCGTGGCGCGCCAGCTTTCCGATGCCGCACGGGAGGCCCAAATCGAAATCGGGATTCTGGCTGAAGTGGACGTTGGACTCGGCCGCGTGGGTGTCGCGCCCGGCGAAGCTTTGCTGCAATTGATCCAGGGGATCGACCGCCTGCCTCGCTTGCGATTCGAAGGCATCGCGTTTTATCCCGGCATGATCCGCTCGCTGGATGAGGAAGGCGAGGAAGCACTGAAGCGGTTGGCTCAAATGCTGGAGGGCATCTTGCGCGACTTGCGCCGCGCCGGATTCCAGCCGAAAATCGTCAGCGGCGGATCCACTCCCACGCTCTTCCATTCGCACGAATTACCCGGTCTGAATGAAATCCGTCCCGGCACGTACATATTTAACGACCGCAACACTGTTCTGGCCGGCGCCGCGTCGCTCGAAGAATGCGCGGCTTCGATTCACGTTACCGTGGTCTCCACATCCAAGCCCGGGCAGATGATTATCGACGGTGGATCGAAAACGTTCTCTTCCGACCGGCAGGCGGCAGGCAGCGAGGTAAGCTTCGGCCATGTGCTGGACGCACCCGAGGCCGTATTCACCAAAATGAACGAGGAGCACGGCTTCGTGGAATTGCGCCGTGCGACCGCACAATTCAGCGTGGGCGACCGCGTGCGGATTATCCCCAATCATATTTGCGTGGCGATGAACCTGCACGAAACCGTCTACGGCGTCCGCGGCGATGTCGTGGAACAGGTATGGCGAGTGGAAGGAAGGGGCAAGCTGCAGTAGTTACCGGCCTGCCCCAATCCCCAACCACTAATCAGAACTTGTAATAAAGTCCGAACTGAATCAAGCGGCTGCTCACACCGTCGGCGCTGGTGAACATCGACGTGATCTTGCCGAAATTCACACTATTGATGTTTTGGTCGCCCGCAATGAAGCTCGGATGATTGAACAGGTTGTAGAAATCAGCCCGAAACTGGATGCTCTGGCGCTCGGTGATCTTCGTATCCTTCAAGATCGCCATGTTGTAGTTGTTGTACCACGGCCCACTCAGAATGCGGCGTTGCAGCGATCCGACGGTGCCCGCACCCGGATTGAAAAACACCTGTCCATTGAACGGGGCACTGCCGTCAGCCGCGGCTCCGGTCCCATTGGGTCCGATTGCCGAGGGACTGATGAAGTACGGGCCGTTGCCGGTCATGAAGACCCCGCTAATAGCGTGTAGTTGATCGAGGTTATCCGTCGTCACCGCGGTGTTCTGACCGGAACGTGCGGTACGGTTCAATGTCCCGCGCCCGCCGGTAAGGATGGAGATCGGAGCACCGGACTGCACGGTCACGAAGCCGCTAAGCGCCCAGCCGCCGATCACCCGGTTCAAGGGATGGTAGCTGAAACGGTGGCCGTCACCAGCGGGCAGCGGAATATAGTGATTGAGCTTAAACGAATGGGTGAGGTCCCAAGGCGCACGGGCGCGCTCGATACTTCGATTGTTGTTGTCCAGAATCGCGTCGAGGCCGCGCTCCACGCTGGTGTCGCTGAACGCCTTGCTGTACACGTAGCTAGCCTGGAATTGGATTCCGCTTCTGGTCCGCTTTCGCACCTGCAGAAGTGCACCGTTATAGCTGGAGTTAGTGTAATTCGTCAGCTCGCTCGAATACAGCGTCAACGGATTCGGGAAATAGGAAAAGCCGGGCTGATTGGTTGGCAAAAAGCCATTCAGTTGATAATACTGTCCCAGGGAGCCGATCTGGTTGCTGATGATATTGGAGCGGACTGTCGCGCTCGTCAACGCGCCGCCGTTGGGAAGGCTGTTGAAGAACGGAAGCGGCACACTACCGGGGATCGCCGCGTTAAACGTGGGGTTGAACCCCCTCCCAGCCGCGCTGGAAGCAAGCCCGTTGTTGCGTGCGTTGATGAAGTCTTGCAGGAAGGTGCTCTGGAAGACGTTGATCTGGTTAAAGTCGATCTGGCGGAGCAATTTGACAGCGTGATTTCCAATGTAACTCGCCTCGAAAATCACACCCTTCCACTCGCGTTGTAATCCCAGATTCCATTGCTGAACGTAGGGAGTACGCAGGTTGGGGTCGATCAGACCCTGGACATTGTTACCGGCGTTATTGAGGAAGTTCTGCCGCGTGGTGATGGGAATCTGAAACACCGGCGCCTTCAGAGCCGGCGGTGCACTGCTGAACGCGAATGCATCGTTAATGTTCGATGAGCCGGTTATGCCGGAATTGGCTGTCGCCGTGTTAAGAACTGCTTCAAGAATATCGTCCTGAGCGTACGAGATACTGTAGCCGGCGCGAAGAACCGATTTTCCGTCACCGGAGAAGTCCCAAGCCAGGCCCACGTTGGGAGCGAAATTGTGCCAGGAGCTGTTATACAGATGCTTACCCTGGAAGTTCAGCGTCGCGTTGCCCAGCAGTGTCTGGACGGGGTTATTGTTGATCAACTGCGGTTGGATCAACAAATTGTCAGTCTCGGTTACAGGCGGGAAATAGTCCCATCGAAGGCCGAGGGTTGCAGTGAGGCGGCGAGCGAGCTTCCAGTTATCGGAAACATACAGGCCGTAGTCGTTGAAGGAGAGGTGCTGCCGGGAGGGCGCGCCAGCGACGAACCCGGAAGTTTGGCTGGTGATGTTATAGCTTTGGGAGGCTGACTGAATTAGACCCGCCAGGGTACCCAGCAAACTGTTGGCAGTATTTATGTCGGTGGCCGTCGCGCCGGGGATGTCGCCGACGCCATATCCGTATGGGTCATTGTTCGAAAAAACACCCAGCGCATAGTTCGGGACGATGCCGCCGAAGTTATAAGGAGCAACTCGAGCCTGCTGGGTCTGGAACCCAAACGAAATCGAATGCGCTCTGTGCAGCCAGTTGGCATTGTCCTGAATGTTGTAGACGTGCACGTTGCGGCCCTGCGGCAAGAACGTATTTACCGGATTCGTAAAGATGGTTCCGGTGAAGAAGGAGGCAGGCGGAGTACCGGACACGTCGAAGGGCGCCACTGCGAGGTTACCACCGCCACGGAATTCATTCGTGAGTGAAGCTGTGGGTGACCAGCGCCAGCTTGCGGAGAAGAACTTCGCTTTGTTTTGGTTCGAGACCGGCGGTACAACGGTAAAGAAGCTGCCGATGTCGGGACGGTCCACATTATCGCGGTTCCATCGATACGTACCACTAAAGACATGCTTCAGCGAAAGATTGTAGTCCACCTTTCCGATGACGCTGTCGCGGCGGTTATTCGATCTGGCGTTAAAGGTATATCCAGTGGTATTCAGCCCATCGCCGGTGGAGGTGGTGTTTCCGGCAGTGGGCACCTGCGACAGGATGGTCGCTATAGTCTTGTCGATAGTCAGCGGCGCCGGGTCCGCACCTGGATTCTGCAAAACATTGAAGGTCTGAATTGGTCCAGTTCCATTTAGCCGGTATCGCAGGATTCCTTGACGGGCGGTGGGGGTGAGAATCGTGGTGGTGGTAGGCGAAGTCTGATGCAGATTATACGTTTCATAAGCCGTGTAGAAGAAGAGCTTGTCCCTCTTGACCGGTCCCCCAAAGGTGCCGCCAAATTGGTTGAGGTTTAGAAACGGACGGTCGACGCCGTCCCTGTTACTGAACCAGTCGTTCGCCGAAAAGAAACTGTTGCGGTTATACCAGTAGGCGCTTCCGTGATAACTATTCGATCCCGATGGCGTCGACAAACTGATGGCATTGGCGTTGCCTCCGATGGACGGATTCAAGTTCGAAATCGAAACGGTCACTTCCGATACTTCGCCGATAGTCAGCTTGTTGGGGATGTAGTCGATGCCGTTTATGCGGATGAAGTTATCCTGAACGTTCACGCCGTCCAGCGTCACGTTCGTATTCTGCGCCCGCAGGCCGTTAATCGCCGTATCCGCGCGGCCATTGTTGTTTACACCGGGCTGCGTGTAGAAGAGATTATTCACCTGGCGGTCGAGAACGGGAAGATTCATCACCTGGGATTGCGTTACCGTGTTCGATACTTCCACCGTGCTGGTGTCGACGGTGGCGGCCAAGCCGGTAACCTCGACAGTCTGCGCGCCGGATTGGATGTCCAGTTTGATGGGGGCCAGCGAAGTTTGCCGGACGGGATCGATGGACACGTCATTCTGCGCGTATGAATTGAACCCCGGGGCCTTCACTTCCACACGGTACGTATCGGGACGAACGGAGTTGAAGTCGAAGATTCCGTCCGTGGTCGTGCGGGCGGAAAGAACTGGCGTTTTACCCCCGGACAAATACAAATTCACCTCCGCGCCGGCGATGCTGGCTCCGGACGGATCGACGACTGATCCAGTGAGGCGGCCCGAGACTTGCGCGAGCGAGGCTCCACCAAGGGCCACGATCAAGAGAACAACGGAAGCTATTCTTGACATACGGATGTATACTCCTCTGACAATTTTGTTAAGATCCAGACCCAAGCGCGAATGAACGCACCAGCGTTCATATTATGTAACAAGTGTATTTAGAACAGATGTAAGGTGTCAAGCAATCCTGGTAGGATTGCAACCTTTATTTCACTTGGCGGTGGGTGCTGGTAAGGCGGCTGGCTGGAAGTTGTGAAATTATCCGCGAAACCATTTTTGGCCTCAAATTTTTCCAGTGACTTGGGCCGGTGGAAAATTGCTCCGCAAGTCGAGGCTTCACACATTTCTGATTATTTTGTAATTTTGTTCACTGGCTAAGTGATTGTGGGGCAGGTTGGTAACCGGCGGCCGATTGGCAACCGGCCACGTAAGTAATTCCGGATCCAACACCAGGCGGATTACGAATCCGCCGCAGGATGCCATCCTGCCCCACATAAGAATGTCCAAACTCTAGGGACAGGCCGAGGCCTGCGCTACATTATGCAAGTTTGGGTTGAGGGGAAACGAAGTGGCATTCGCTTGCGGGCCAGCCCCTAATCCCCAGCCCCCCCAACCCCCTGTACCTAGTCAGCCTTCGTGGGTGTAACGGATTCCACCGTTACCGTATCGCCGTCCATCTTTCCAGTGACCGTGACTTTCTGCCCCAAATTGGACATTACCTTGGCCTTGGAGTCGGCGGAAATCTTGTATACCTTGCCACCGCTCACTAAGACCGGCGCTCCCCCGCGCTTGATGCAACTCTGAACGCAGGCTACATCATTGGCCGACGCGGCCTCGTGCTTCGCGGCGCATTTCTCGTCGGAAATGGTACCGGTCCAACTTTCAGCCATCGCTCCGGCCGCGAAAAACGAAGCCAGCGACGCAACCATCCATAGCTTTTTCATAGTGCCTCCTACCCAAGCCAGTGTAACACTAACGCTACGGTCTTGTTATTCTGTACTGGCCGGGGGCTGCCGTTTAATTACCAAGCTTGTCAGCGGACAAGTTCGGTTAGGGAGGATGTCACTTGCCGACGGTCACGGCTCGGTATGAAGAAAGTAGGAGGCGAATTGTCTAAGGCCGGAAAATTCAAGGCGAAGATCACCGCGCTGGGTTGCTACACGCCCCCGGGCATCCTTACGAACGAAGATCTCGAGAAGATGGTGGACACCGACCATGAGTGGATCATGGAGCGCACCGGGATTGCGGAACGCCACATTGCCGCTCCCGGGGTTGCCACCTCCGACATCGCCGCGGAGGCCGCTCGCATCGCGCTCGAACAGCGCGGCATCGAGGCCGCGGAGCTCGACGCCATTATCGTC
>CATPCJ010000438.1 GCA_955652915.1 uncultured Bryobacteraceae bacterium | reverse complement strand
CGACACGCCTCCCTACGTGGAATCACCGTGACACGCGGGCGCAATTGCTTGACGAAACTTCGAGAATCCGGCAGAATGCCAGTGCTCGGGCGCGTGCTAAGAAGGCGCATTTTATGCGGTGCGGCAGACGCCGCGAGCCAACATTATTAACATTCACGAACTCATGGAATACTTCTCACGCGACGGCAAGCCTTGCCCTTACGGGGTTTGGTCTGAAATGCTGGCCGACGGCAATTATCGCGAGATCCGAATGGATGAGCTGCCGAATGGAATCAAGGTGGAGACCTGTTGGCTGGGCGTGGATGGACGCTCTTTTTATCTCAGGCCCCGGCCCATCGACCGACATCTCATTTTTTACACCACCGTCCGTTTTCCGAAGACTGGACGGAGGAAACGAGATGACAAGTACTTCCGTTATGCCACCGAGCGAGACGCACGGGCGGGGCACATAGCTGCTGCCCGCAAGTACGGGCTCGGTCGCAAAAGCGTGCGCCATAGCGCGGTACACCGCTCGTAAGTTACGACCGCTCTGCGGGACATCCCTTCATCCCTTACCGGTAGGCCAGGTCTGAAACATCTCGCCAAGTTTTCCCTGCTTGCATGGGTCCTGATTTGCAATCCTCAGCGCGAAGGGCCTAGTGCACGCCGAAAGACGCCCGGCGTAATCGATCCGGTAGCATTCGCACAAAAGCGCCGATCAGCACGAAGGCGATGCTGGAGCCCTGGTTGTTGAGATTATCGGAATGAGCCGGCGGAACAGGGCTTGCCATGTTCGAGCTATGTCCCGACGCGGGGCACCACATGAATTTTCAAAGCGGCTTGCTACCTCCTGGAAGGGCAAAGCCAGCGAAATGTCGAGGGTTTTTCCGGTCAACAGGCGGTTCGAGGTAAGCGAATCGACCAGATCGCGCTTTTCTGGCGGATTGCCCACTTTGTACCCAGAATATGCGCCTCCGGCGCGTTCGAGGAAATGCGTCAGCTCTTCTGAAACCGACCTCCCGCCGCCGCTCCATTCCGCCAGTTTTTCCTCCGCATCCGTGCGCTCCATCAAGAGCGCTTTTTTGCGTGCTTCGAAACTATCTTTCTCAAGCAGCCGGTCAATGTAGGCGTCGGTCAGACGATTGAGGCGCTCGTCGAGGTGACCGAGCTTTAGTTGAAGTGCTTTGACGGCATCGTCTTGGTGCTGAGTGTCTTCCGCTCTCATCTGGCGAAGCTCCTGATCAATGTACCGCTGTTCGCCGACAGTCAGCCGGAGTCGTTGAAAGCGATCCAGTACTGTTGTCTCCACAACCTCCTCGCGGACTGTCGTCGTTGGGCAGTTTGTGGTCTGGCAACGATAATAGATAAACCCCTTGTGGGTCTCGCCGATCAGACGGTACTGACACTGGCCGCAATTGAGCCGTCGGCGGAACAGGAAGTCATGGCGGAGACTGCATGTATTTGTGCGGCCATGCATGATGTCCTGGACTCGGGTGTAAAGGCTCTTGGATATGAGCGGCTGGTGCACTCCCTGATACGTTTGGCCAGACCGCTTGATGCGGATAAGGCCCATGTAAAATGGGTTGCCGAGCAGCCGGGTCAAATGGTTTTTGGCAATGACGTTGCCAGTGCGGCTGCGCAGACCGATAGACTCCAGTTCCGGCGCGAGCGTTTCGAAACTGAAACGTCCGGTGCCGTATAGCTCAAAGGCCTGTTTGACCAGCGGCGCCTTCGAAGGATCTGGGGTCTTGGCCTTGCCGCCGCCCATATCCAAATAACCCAGGGGAGCTGGCATGGGGTAGATGCCTTGTTTGAGCCGCCCGTCAATGCCTTTCTTGGTTTCCTCCCTCAAATTGCGAATGTAATCTGAAGCCACTACGGCCTGAATGTCGGCAGAAAGTCTGCCGCCGCGAGTATGCAGGTCCAGAGATTCATTGACAAAGTGAACGTCCACTCCCTGGTCGATCAGTTCGCCGAGATCGGCCCAATCCCGCAGGTTGCGAGCGCTGCGGTCGATCTTGTGGATAATAACGCCGCGAGCCTTGCCGCGTTTGAGCAGCCTGATCATCTCGCTGAAGACCGGTCGGCCACGTTTGGCGGCCGTTTCCTGTTCTTCAAACCACCTTACGACCTCCCAATTGTTGCGTTGGGCATGCCGTTCAATGGCTTCGTGTTGCTGTTGGAGCGAGACGCCCTCGCCTTGCTTGACTGTGGACACGCGGGTGTACCCATAGTAATCATTCATGTTGATTTGAATTGGTTAATGATCTTTGTTCGACCTTTCGTTCGGAATATTAGGCGAACTGCCGGAATCAGTCAAATCCCCATAGGCCAAGCGGCGAGCGGCCTCCGGCCCCTGCTCGGCCCGAACCCGCTCATAGATTCTGACCATCACGGCAATGTACCGCCGGAGGTTGGCCTCGGCGGTTTCTAGCTGCTCGTCGGTGAGGTGCGGATAGAGCTGGCGGAGAGAGATGGGGTCGGTTGATTCTCGCATGATGTGAGCAACCTACCTCAAAACTCGACTCTTGCAAAGACGGGAAAATTTGGCGGAACCGCCCGGCATCGCAGCCAAGTTTTCCCGCCTTTACAGAACTGCCTGACAGCGCCACCATCCGTCCATGTTCAAGCTGGAGACCCTCATCGCACTCGTTGTGGACTTCATTCGCACCCTTCT
>CATPCJ010000437.1 GCA_955652915.1 uncultured Bryobacteraceae bacterium | reverse complement strand
TCGCCCGCGTCGACAGCGTTCGTCACCTGGCGTTTCATCGCTTGCGTTACGGCGTGAACTGAAACGGTGTCCCGCATGGCTCGCTGTTCGGATACACACGCCGTGAGGCTGAGCGCGATAATACCAACGCATGCAAGACTTGCTCGATGTGGCACAGGCATTCCCATTTTGTAATTTTGTTCAACCTGGCACATAGTAATTGTGGGGCAGGTTGGTAACCTGCGGCCGATTGGCAATCGGCCCGTAAGTAATTCCGGTCCAACACCAGGCGGATTGCCAATCCGCCGCAGGATACCATCCTGCCCCACATAGGAATGTCCAAACTCCAGGGGCAGGCATTCTTGCCTGTGTGTTACATCACGACACATCGTATTTCTCAAATTCCAACTCGTCCCCGCGCACGGTCTGCATCGCCGCGGCAGTACCACTGGGCAGTTCCAGTACGGAATGGCCTCTCAAACACATGGCCATGCGCCATCGCCCCATGTCGTTTCTGACCTTAAGCACTTTTCGCTTCTTGTCCAGAAACAACACGTCGATCGGAAATTTCATCCCGATCGTGTGGATCGCTTCGCACGGAGCGATCCAAAGTCCTTCGCCCGGCCCCAGCTTTTCATGCTTCAAAAGCCCTGTACGGCGCTTCTCGCTGGTGTCCGCAATATCGGCGCACTCGGCCAGCACGGTGCCTTTCGATCGGTTGCGAATCCGCAGTTTTGCCAAAGAAAAATTAAACCCCGCTCACAACCTGCTGTTGCGCCCACCAGAAACTTATGTTCTCCTGAAGGGTTAAGACTACCTTATCCGAGGTGACTTTGCAATTCCGGGCAATACTACTTAGCGGGGGGTACTTCGCCCTGCTGACCGGCAGCCTCCTGCACGTTCTTTCTGCGCAAACCGTAGCCACCAGCGCTACCTTCGGGAATGTGATCGCTCTGGGCGGAACCCCCTCCGATGTTGTCATTGATGAAGCGCGCGGCAAACTGTATACGGTAAATTCCAGTAAGAACCGTGTCGACATTTACGATTACATAAATGAACAGAACGCGGGCTCGATCTCAGTGGGTATCCGGCCGCTTGCCGCCGCGATATCCATGGACGGCAACATCCTTTATGTCACGAATAACAGCAGTTCGACGGTCAGTGTGATCAACCTCAACCGCAACGGGTCGATCCAGACCATCGCGATTCCGGCCCGGCCCGAAGGTATCGAAGTCGGCGCCGACGGCCGCGCCCTGGTCTGCACGCAAGGCACCGGCGGCACGACGCAAAACGTACTCTACATCCTGGATCTTACGCAGCCGCTCGGCCAGCAGGTTACTCCGGTGCCTTTCGCGCCGCCGCCGCCCACTCCCACGGGGCTGCCTCCGGTGCAAGCCCGGCCGCTCACCACTTTTCGCGGCAAGTTGCAGCGAACCGCGGACGGCAATCTCATCATCGGGGTCAGCGTCATCAACAATAACGCGCTAACCGTAAGCTACGTGTACGAGACCGCCTCCGGAACAATCCTGCGCAGCCGCTTCGTCACCGGGCAGTCTACCACGCTGTCCGTTTCGCCGGACGGATCGAAGTTCATGGCGGGCTTTACGCTTTACGACACCGCGACGCTCGCCGTAATAGGACAGCAAAGCAGCTCGAATGCGCCCTTCCCCCTGGCTACGATCAATACGATAACGCCCGTCGGCGGCAGCATCTTCACCAGCGACGGAAGCACCATTTACGGCGCGTTCAACGTCGCTCCGCTCGTCTTTCCCGCCGCGCGCCCGCAGGCATCCACGCTGCTCGTGTCGGATGCCAACAACCTGCGGGTTCGATTGGGCATCAAGCTTCCCGAAAATATTGTGGCCAAGATGGCGATCACCTCCGACGGCGCCGACGTGTGGGCAGCGTCGGAATCCGGTCTGCTGCATCTGCCGCTTTCCACGCTCAATAGTCACCCCATGATCATGCCGGACACTTCCGTCGTGTTTCTCGCGCAGGACGATTGCAATCGCGGCCTGGCGCAGGCTTCCGTGAAAATTAACAACATCGGCGCGGGGACCTTGACGTTCGCCGTGCAAGACACCGGCAATGCCCTGGAAGCGCGCGCAATCAGCGGAATGGCTCCGGCGAACATCGTCTTCACCATGGACCCGGGCCGCGGCCTTGTCACCCGGTTGGGGGGCACCAACCTATATACGGGCGGCGCCACGAATGTGGGTCAAGCCATCCCTGTGAATCTCCAAAGCAGGGATGCCATCAACATCCCCAACACCATTCTGGTGTACATGAACTATCGGCAGTCCGATCAGCGCGGCATTGTGTTCCCACTGCCGGTGACCGCCAATCCACTTCCCACGGCGGCTACCTATGAAGGCCTGGAAGATCTGGTGCTGGATGAATCTCGCGGCCGGCTTTATATTACCAACTCCGGTTACAATCGCATCGAAGTTTTCGACCTGCAAGCGCAGCACTTCACGACACCCATTGATGTGGGCCAGCTACCGCATCAAATGGCGATGGGGCTGGACGGCGTTACGCTATACGTCGCCAACACCGGCGGCGAAACCATCAGCATGGTCGACCTGGACGCGCAAAAGGTGATCGGCACCATTCAACCTCCCCCGATTCCCCGATCGGGCAATACGCCCAGCAACGTTCACGTCACTACGCTGGCCACCAGCCTGACCGGATTGCAGTTCATACTATCGGCCACTCCCACCGGTTCACTCGGCTCCCAGTGGGAGGTGATCGGAAACCAGACCGTGCTTCGTCAGCCGGACACGGTGGCCGTGAATCCGGGGAACGCGAATCAAAATACGATCGTGGCGCCGCAACAGATGATGTCCACGCCGGGCGGCGAATCGATTTTGTTGTTCGGCGGCACGGGCACGCTGTATTTGTTGGATGGACTCACCGACAGCTACACCGCATCGCGACAGTTGTTCACCGGAAACATCACGGGCTATTACGGACCTGTCGGCGCGGCCAATGGGGGCGCATTCTTCCTGACGGATGGCGCCGTGCTGAGCCCCACCATTACCCAAAACATTATCGATCCCGGCCTACGCAATGTCGCCGCGCTGGCCCCCATCGACGATCATAGATTTGTACGGCTCACCACTCCGGTGCGCGCCGCCATCACCACCACTCCGCGGGACGATCCGCGAACTTTGCTGGAGCTGGTGGACATTCAGGCGGGCGCGAGCTCCTTGATCGGGGCCGTCGCGGAGAATACTTACATTCAGGTTTTCGGGACGCAGCGCGTGAACCTTCCGCCGCGTCAGATGGTGGTGGCTTCGGACGGCACGGTGTACGCGCTCACGCTTTCGGGTTTGAGCGTCCTCTCCATGACGCCCGCGTCCGCCGGCACGCAACCGCAAATCCAGAGTGGGAATCTCGCGGTCGTCAATTCATCCGACGGCACCAACAACTTTAAGCCGGGCTCTTTCATTACCATCAGCGGTACGAACCTGGCTTCCAGCTCGAAGGCCGATCGGCTTCCGGTTCCCACGGTACTGGGCGGTTCATGCGTCCTCTTCGACAATGTTGCTGTCCCGCTTTTGGAGTCGGGACCGAACCGCATTTCAGCTCAAATCCCATCCACGATCCACGCCGGCTCGAATGTGGTCCAGGTTCGCTCGCTGGTGACGGCACAATCGAGCGCCCCCATTGTCGTGACGGTGCAGAAGCCTTAGTTCAGATCGTTATGATCTGCCACTGGGCAACGAACGACCTCTTGATTCGCTACCACAACGAAGAGTGGGGTGTGCCGCTGCATGACGATCGCGGATTGTTCGAATTTCTGATACTAGAGGGCGCCCAGGCAGGACTGAGCTGGAACACAATCCTGCAGAAGCGCGAGAATTACCGCAAGGCGTTCGACCGTTTCAATCCGGCCAAAGTGGCTCGTTACGATCCGCGCAAGATCGATGAATTGCTGAACGATGCCGGTCTTGTCAGAAACCGATTGAAAATCTCGGCGGCGGTCCAGAATGCGAAAGCTTTTCTCGCGGTGCAGAAAGAATTCCACAGTTTCGACGCCTACATTTGGCAATTCACCGGTGGAAAGCCGAGGCAGGGAGCAGCTCCAGTTCCCAGCCGGACAAATGAATCCGACGCAATGAGCAAAGACCTGAAGCTGCGGGGATTCAAATTCGTCGGCACAACCATCTGCTACGCATTCATGCAAGCGGTCGGCATGGTGAACGATCACGAGCAGGCTTGCTATCGGCGGGCCGAGATTCTCGGGGCTGGGGGCTAACCTAACGTGGCGTACGCACTCGAGTGCGTACGCCACCCAAGTCCCAAGCCCCCCACACTTCCGTGACAAATCCTTTGCACAAACATTGCACCGCTAACGCTCGCCCGTGACAACCCACGGCGAGATAGGGCGCAAACTAACTTCACTATGAAACTTTCACTGTGGACCATCTCCGCAATTCTTTCGGCTGCCGCACCCGCGGTAGCCGCCAACCAAATGTCGTTGCAATGGCATCAACTCGCGTACTATGTCGAAGGACATAAGTTGACGGTCACCGCCGACGGTACCACTCCGTTTGAAGGAAAGTGCCTGAGTGTCGATTACGACGGATTGATTTTCGAGAATCCCAATGGCCCCGTGCCCGTGAAGCTGGCGCGAAGCAAGGTTCAGAATATCCAGATAAGCGATATTGGCGGACGCCAGATGACCCGCCTTGTGCAGCGAGATGGCAAGGCCCTGAACTACGGCCGCAAAGCGATATTCTCCCCGGCCGCGCCGCTGGGGCTGGTGGTCACTCCGGCAGTGGCGGTTCACTTCTTGATCAGTACACCGTTCTGTCTCATCGGAGATCTCTTCGCCACGCTGGAACCCGGACTCGAAATCCGCGTGGTGGACAAAACTCTGACGGTGAACTAACCTACGTGTGAAATGACTTCCGCCCCGCAGCGCAGACGGGTGACGCTTTTCATGATCTCCGTGCTTATTCCGGCAGTGGTTCTGACGGGGCTGGCGGTGCAGCTCTACCGGCAGCAGCAAAAGCTGATCGAGCACGATTTGGCGCGGCAGGGCGATCGGGTCCACACCGCCGAACAGATCCACTCGGTGTATCGGGAAAGTAATCTGCGCTTCGCGTTCTATGGCTGCGCGGTGTTCCTGGCGCTCTCGGTAACTCTGTTCTGCCGCTACGTGGTTTGGCAGGACTACCGGCGCGAAACAGAGCTGGCGGATATGCGCTCGCAATTCGTCGCGCATGTTTCGCACGAATTGCGGACGCCCCTCACCAGCATCCAGATGTTCGCCGAGACGCTGGCTCTGGGGCGCGTGCAAGATCCGGGAAAGCAGCGCGAATATCTGGAAACGATCGCGCGGGAGAGCGAGCGGCTGGCGCGGCTGGTGGACCAGGTGCTGGCTTTCTCGAAGATCGAGCAGGGGCGCGCGAATTACCGGCTACAGTCCATGGCGCTGACGCCAATCGTGGAGGCCGCCGCGCGGGCAGTGGAACCGTCGCTCGCCCAGCAGGGATTTACGCTGCGCCGGGTTTATTGCGGCTGCGCTCCCACCGTCCGTGCCGACGCGGACGCGCTGGAGCAAGCCATTTTGAACCTGTTGACCAACGCGATGAAATACTCCAGCGATTCCCGCGACATCGAATTGCAGCTCCGCCAGTCCGGTTCGGACGTTTTTATCGACGTGCTGGATCAAGGCATCGGCGTCCCACCGCAGTTTCGGGAAAAAATCTTTGAGAAGTTCTTTCGGGCTCCGATGTCCGCCGGGGCAGCCGTTCCCGGCGTGGGTTTAGGGCTGACACTGGTGGCGCACGTTGCCGCCGCGCATGGTGGCCGTGTGGAGGTGCGAACCAATCAGCCCAAGGGGTCGGTATTTTCGTTGATTCTGCCGATGGAACAAAAAGTATGAACCGGGTGCTGGTGGTGGAAGACGAAGCTGCGATCCTGCAAGGCCTGCGCGACAATCTTGAATTCGAAGGGTACGAAGTCTTCACCGCCCTCGACGGCATCGCGGGCCTGGAGCAAATCCGAAAGCACGATCCGCACCTGATTGTCCTGGACCTGATGCTTCCGCGCCTGAGTGGATACGAGCTGTGCCGGAAACTGCGAGCCGAAGGCGTCAACACTCCAATTCTGATGCTGACCGCGCGCGGAGAAGAAGCCGATCATGTCCTGGGACTCGATCTCGGCGCCGACGACTATGTAACCAAGCCTTTTTCAGTCCGCGAGTTGATGGCGCGGGTCCGGGCGCTGCTGCGGCGGACTGCAACAGCCACCGGCTTGCCCGACGAGTTGGAATTCGATGACGTCCGCGTCAACTTCGCGCGCTACGAAGCAACCCGCGCCGGCCGGAGAGTGGAGCTAACCCGCAAAGAGTTCGGCCTCCTGCGCCTGCTTGCGGCCAAAGAGGGCGCAGTGGTCACGCGGGACGAACTGCTCGAAAAAGTCTGGGGATACGACGCGATGCCGACGACACGTACCGTAGATAATCACCTGGCCGCGCTACGCGCCAAACTGGAGAGAGACGCCGCCGACCCCCAATACCTAATCACAGTTCACGGCGTGGGCTACAAGTTAGTCCGCTAATCTCGCTCGTGGCGCGGACGCTTTGTCTGCGGCCTCGAGACTCATATCGAGGCTCTTTCCCCGGAGCATCGAGACGAGTCTCGATGCAGCAGACTGAAGTCCGCGCCACTACGGAACCGAAAGCGTTTCTTCGAAAATCGATGCCGGAACATCGATGCCACTCACCCGCAATCGCTCCATCACCTTGGGCACGACGCCGGCGCTTCGGAAACGGCCTTCCACTTTGCCTGCATCGCTCACGCCGGTCCGTTCAAAGAAGAAAACGTCCTGAACGTCGATGAGGTCGTCCTTCACACCCAACACTTCCGCGATGCTGATAATCTTTCTGGTTCCGTCCTGCAGGCGAGCCACTTGCACCACCATCTTGATCGCGCTGGCGAGCTGCTGCAGAATCACCCGAGACGGAATATCCAGATCGGCCATCAGGACCATCGCCTCCAGACGGGAAAATGCATCGCGCGGGCTATTGGCGTGGACCGTGCTCATGGAGCCTTCCACGCCGGTGTTCATGGCCTGCAACATGTCCAGCGCTTCCGCGCCCCGGCACTCGCCCACGATGATACGGTCCGGCCGCATGCGCAAGGCCGTGCGCACCAATTGCCGCTGGTTGATGCCGCCTTCCTTGTTCAAATTCGGTGGACGTGTTTCGAATTTCACGACGTGCCGCTGTTGAAGCTGCAATTCCGCGGTGTCCTCGATGGTAACGATGCGCTCCTCTTCCGGGATGAAGCGCGACAGCGCGTTCAGCGTGGTCGTCTTGCCCGAACCCGTTCCACCGGAAATCAAGACCGTCACCTTTGCTTGCACACACGCAGCCAAAAATTTCAGCATGCCGGACATGATGGTGCGGTTTTCGATCATCTCGCCGGAAGTGATCACGTGCCGTCCGAAACGGCGGATGCTCAATGAAGGGCCGTCCAGTGTCAGCGGCGAGATGATGGCGTTCACGCGCGAGCCGTCCGGCAATCGCGCGTCCACAATCGGTTGTGCTTCATCGATGCGCCGTCCTACCTGTGAAACGATTTTCTCGATGATGTGCAACAGGTGCGCGTTATCTTTGAAGCGCACTTGCGTCAGCGCCAGCCTGCCGTTGCGCTCGATATAAACCTTGTTGTAACCGTTGACGAGAATATCGGAGATGGACGGCTCCTTGAGCAGCGGCTCCAGCGGCCCCAGCCCCAGCACTTCGTCCAGGACTTCTTCGATAATCTTGTTCTGCTCGGCGGTGGTCATCGGCACGCGCTCATCTTCCAGCAGGGTTTCCACCACCCGGCCGATCTCGGCGCGTATACGGTCCTTTGGAAGCGAAGAGACGCGCTCCAGGTTCAAAACGCCGATCAGTTTTCGATGGATCTCGGACTTCAGTTCAAAGTAACGGTCGGCCGCGCGAGTGATTCCCGTTGCGTTGGCGTTCGAGCGCGAAGGCGGAGTACGAAAGCTGCTTCCCACATCGCCATTATTGCGTACTATGTGCGTGAACGTTGTAGCATAACCGAATGGAGGGACCATGAGAAAGAAAGCCATTTTATGCTTCTGCCTCGCGTGCGGCGCGATGGAAGCCCAGAACAACCTGACGTCTACCGCGATTCAACGCTACTT
>CATPCJ010000436.1 GCA_955652915.1 uncultured Bryobacteraceae bacterium | reverse complement strand
CATCGCAGCCGGAACAGGTAGTCCCGGCAGGCCTGTTCGGTGTCAAACCAGGCCTCGAACTGGCTCAAATTTCGCGGATACTCCTCCATATCCCGCCATACTACATATTGGGGCTACCTGAGTCAAGTGAATACCCACCTGCCGCAAATACAACGGTCACAGATTCCACTGGCAATGGGTTCAATGGAACGAATATAGCCAACACGAGCACCAAAACCGTCACTGGACAAATTGGCAGTGCTTTGACTTACAACGGAAGCTCCGACGACACACCTGTTACCACGAGTGGCACGCTAAGCGGTTCTTTCACCACCGAACAGTGGGTAAAACCCGCTAACCTCGTTGGAAATCAGAGTTTTATGGGATCTCGTAGCGGATCAGACTTTAGTTTTGATTCTAAGTTGAACGGCTCTGGTGTTCACGGCGATATCGGAAGTGGATCAGCGTGGATTACGAACTCGGCGGATGTTACGTTTTCCTATTCAGCAAATACTTGGCACCACATTGTCTACTCTGTCACCACGACGGGTTATACGATTTATGTTGACGGCGCGGCTACG
The DNA here is from genome assembly GCA_955652915.1 of uncultured Bryobacteraceae bacterium. GTDB lineage: Bacteria > Acidobacteriota > Terriglobia > Bryobacterales > Bryobacteraceae > Palsa-89. The sequence goes on along the minus strand of CATPCJ010000436.1, from coordinate 11,320 downwards.
ACCGGAACTTATTCTTCAAGCACCCCGTTGCTGTATGATGCAACTCACAATCTCTGTGTCGGGAACGAAGCTCCATCATTCACTGAGTGGTTTCCAGGCTCGATTGATGAAGTACGCGTTTCTAATATCGCTCGTAGCGCATCGTATGTCACTAGCTCGTACAACAATCAGAGCTCGCCTGGGAGCTTTATAACGGTTGGTGCAGAAAGCGTACCCGCCGGCGGTGTTACGATGGCGAGCCAGTTGGGGGACTTCCAGGCAATCAGGACCAGTGGTAGCCGTCTGACGGTGGGCGCCAACTGCTCCTCCTCGACCCCGTGCAACGCGCCGGTCGGCAACAACAATTATCAGTTCATCACTACCGCCCTCGTGGATATATCTGGCAGCGGAACCGGAACCGCTTACGGCTACGTGACTTCGGCCGGCGTGCTCACGGTGGGGCATAATCTGACGATTGCCTGCACGAATTGCACTGCGACTGCCGGCATCACGGCCTTCCCAGCCGATTCTATTCCGTTGTTCAAGTGGACTGCCACGGCAGGCGTGTGGGACGCCGCTATCCCAACGTTCGACGTGAGGGGATACAACCGAAGCTGGCCCGTGCAGTCCGGTACCGGAATACTACAAAGCGATTCGAGTGGCATTCGAACACTTAGCCTGGACACCGCGCCAACCTTCACCACGATCAAGTTGACTGAGCAGGCATTCGCCTCCTTGGCCGCTTGTGGCGCCGGGACAGCAGGGACTGAGGCTGCCGTTAACGACTCCACCACGAATGCTTGGGGAGCCACAATTACCGGAGGCGGCGCGAATCACGTAAAGGCGTATTGCGACGGCACGAATTGGACAGTAATGGCCAAGTAGCATGAAACCGCTTCTTACATTGCTATTCGCCACCGCGTTGCAGGCCGTGACCACGGTTTACATTCCGGACAGTTCCGCAACCTCCACACAAGCTCTGATCCGTGTGAACACCGACCAAGGCGGTAACTGCACCATTCGCGCCAGTCAGGGCGCTGCGATCGGCACGCTTGTGTTCGATGTGGATACTACCAAGTTTGCCGGCTCTAACTCAGACTCGCGCACCGGCTCAATCGTCACTGGGCGTGATCATTTGTTTGTTCTGGGAACGCGCAAGGCCATGAAAGCGTCTGACGGGAAATGGTATTCCCGTGCGTTACAAGCCAACACGCAGCACACAGTAGAGGTTACCTGCGGCACTGATGTAATCACGCAATCCTTCTACACGCGCAATCCGCCGCTTGGCGACATCGCGGGCGAGACAATTCCCTTCGACTCAACCGCCCCGTACAACGCGGCCCTTCCCAGCATCGACCTGTCCATGACGAACAACGTCACGATGACCATGGACACTGGCCAAGGTACGCCAATAATCGACCCGCTCTCGGGCATTAAAGCTCTCCGCATCACTGGGGCCATGCAGGACTACGGCGTTCAGAACTTCAATCCTGGCACGCCGCCAACGGCCTTCGATACCGCGTCAGCGTGGACTACGCCCACGAAGGCAGTCGGCAATTCCGGTGTCGCCACTATTAGCACAGCGGGCGCCGCCAACGCTCTATTCGTCCCCTTCGGGATTCCCGAGAAGGTCAACTACGGTCCCTTTGGTGGTTGGCCCTCCGTCCGCTATCAACTGGATGACATGAATGCTTCGTTCAGTTGCGTTGGAAGTGATGCGATGACTTCCGCCAATCGGCAGCTTTCAGCATGTCTAACCTTACATCATGGAGCAGGCTGTGACTCCGACACTTTCACCACAATCCAATGTCCGTCTGGAAGTCCGGCCGTGCAGTATTTTCCCGGCAACAGTGGGACGGATTGGCTTCCTACATGGAAACGATGGACCGTAACCAACCCGCAGATCCCGGCCTCTATCGACCTTGGAACTCGCACTGGCACGGCAACGATGAGCGGCACAACAATCACCTGGGCATCCGGAACTAATGGCCAACTATTTCCGAATCGCTTGAGCGCTGGGGATCGTATCTACCTACAAGGCTCTGGCTGCGGCAACGGCGGCACGGACTACTGTACCGTGGCCCGTGTGACTGACTCGAAGCATATCGTCACAACCGAGAGCAATACCGTTTCTCCGGCAGCCAATTACACAATACAGAACGCGGGCCTGCGCATCTGGAAGAACACCAACAACGGCACCGTGAACTTGAATCAAACACAGTGGTATGGGGCATTTGGCTTAGGCCACGGCGTCGGAGCGAATGAGCAGAAGGATCTTTGCTCGCCAAACACCTTCACGCTTACCGCCAATCGCGATGGGTCTGCTCGTAGCACCAACGTTCCAGCGCGCCTCTGCCAGTTCCAAGCTACTGACGGCGTTTTGTCTACTTATGTGTTTGTTCCATCCACTGGCGAAGCATGGCACATAGCAAACTCATTTATTCCCGCTGGCGGGTCCGGCTTGGATTCAAGTCTTTAGCAAGGCCGCGTGTAGTTCCGATGGTCCGGCATGGCATCCCACCGATCCGTTCACGTGGTACTGCGCGAACAACACCGGGACGGCAGGACCAATCTATTACGTTGTATTCCACTTTACCTACAACTATGTGAGCACTCCGGGAAATTCCTGCAATGGCCGGGAGTGGAACGACGCCACCTATGGAACCGTTCATGAGAACCCCTGTGTCGGTGCTCCCGTGAACGACAGTCCCGCATCCACCAATAAGGATATCGTCAGCCAGCTAAAGGCTCTTGACGCGGCATTCGACTTCACCTACTTTGCGAACGTGACAGCCGTGGGTGGATTCGGAAAGTACATCGCCTATAGCTTTGGCGCGGGCAACCAAGGCACGATGGCCTATTTTTGCTGGTATGACACCCAAGCTAAGACTGTTGTAAAGTATGCCGATTCTTGGCGTACCTATCCGATGCGCGATGGCGTATCGCACGGGAATTTACTGGTCCATAACACTGACTCCAGTTGGGCATTGGCTTCCGTTAATGCGGCTTCCTATTTTCGCGGCGGCAGTGTCGGGTCCGACTTCCAGGAGATGTCTATTATCTCAATCACCGGGCGGGGCGATAATAATCTTCCATCGAATTATTTCACGGCCTGCCCTGCCGGTCTCGATCAGCGCTGGCAAGCGCTCGGTGCCACCTCAGGTGCAATGCGTTGCGTGGAAATAGTAATGGACGGGGAACCAAGACTTGAAAATCCTTCAACCACTGATTGCAATAAATGGCCAAAAAGCCCTCTTGGCCCCTCGCAAACATGCGGCGCGGGAGCGTGGTCTCAAATTCAAACCATCGCGGAAGGCGATGAGTGGGTGGACCAGAGTCAAGGGAACGGTGGTGTCATCGAACACTTCACGGTTGTCAAGAAGACAGCCGATGTGGGGAATCGTATTCGATTAATGAATCTTCGCGGTCCCGCATGGTCCGATTTTGGTGCCTGTGCCGTTCCTTCAGCCCACACACCGCTTTCGACGGCGATTATGGTTCCGCCCGCTGCCTGCAACATCGGGACCGTTTACTGGGTCAACATCAACGGCAACGGAGCGGCCATTCCCGAGGACTTCGCCATCGGCGCGGCGCATTTGGATTCTTCAGGCATTGGACCCAATGGTGGGATAGTCGCGGCGACCAGCGCATGTCGCCAAGGAGCCATCCCAGCCACCGCAGGCCAGCCTTCCTACAACTGCGACGCGCCACGTGGTTGGCCGTTTAACGGTAGTGATCCTTGGAACAGTGCATTCATTACGGAAGCACATCCAGGATACCGGCAGATCAACGCGCCTCTGTCCGAACAAGGATGGGTCATCGAAGGGTACCCCTATGGCGGGGCCATCGGGGGTGCCACGACGATCTGCGCATTGGGATCCATTACGTTACAGGGGGGCACTTCCACGGTGTATAAACTCAGTTTGGCCGGTGGGAGCTGTCCCGCAATCGACATGAAGAATTATCCACTTCAGGTGTCGGCTGGCCGCTTCATCCTAGGCGATATTAGCAGTGCGACGTCGGGCAATCAGGTAACGGATGCGGCGCCCTATCGTTGGTGTTATACCCGCGTCATCAATGAATGCCGCACAGGCTCCTCTATCGGCGACATCTACGCCGCGATCCCCTTCGGTGAGACGGGCACACCGTGCAGCTTCAGTAATTTTGACATCAACGCTCCATGCGTGTTCGCGAAATACGGACTAGTGGCAAATATACTGCAAGTGGGTGTCTCAAGCGGCATCATCGGCAGCGTATCCGATGCGACAACCGCCGCTACCAGCCGGCGCTTAGGCTACGGCTTCACGGTGCCGACGCTGGTATCGAATTACTGGTCGGGCGTGTCCGATCCGGATGGCCAATGGGCATTCTTCTCGCCCTCTTACGCGGACAACATGCTGGTCACTCAATACTTCGCCTACAAGCTTCCGCCGACGCCGCCTCGTGACAGCATCGCAAGAAATCAGTACGTCAGCATCCCCATGCGATTTAACGGAGTGGCGGGTGACACCATTCGGGTGCGGTTCGGCTATGCGGAATTCGGCTCAGTGGACGGTACGGCGAATTCGCTCTATTGCACTTCGCGCACGGAGACTTGCTACGGCAATATCACCGCAACTGTAGTTGGTGTCACCTCCGCCACTATTTTTACGGTGAATGCCGGTGCTGGCGCCGCATTCTTCAACGGGGAGATAATTCATGTCGGATCGCAGACAGGAACGATTCTATCGATTGCCACCGATACCATCACTCTTACCGCGGCGCTCACGGCGCCTCCGATAATTGGCCAAATCGTAGCGAACGTGGACCCATTCGTGTATGCGGCCGAGCCACAAAGCTATACGCCTTGTAATCCGAATTGCACCGTGAACGTGCCCGCGCTCTCGAATCGCACGCTCTACTGGCAATTCGACCGGAAGAACGGATCGGCTGTCACCACGAGCTTGATAGGCGCGCTAGTAACGCCCTAAAACGTTTATCATCCGCGCGCGAGCGGGGCTTGGTCCAACAGCATCTTGCACGGATCCATAGCGGGTCAGGCGACCGCGACGCAGACGTGTCTCTGAGACTCCAGTATCCGAACCGATTGTTGAGGCTGACGCTAGCGGCGTGTTCTGGCAGCGGGCAGGCGAGGGCTGGGCCCTGGCGCCCGCTGTTTGCTTGCGCCCATCCGGCCAATCGTGTAAGCGGCGAGCCCTCATAATCGCGATTCACAAAAACCGAATTGCCGGGTCTCGCTTTGCTCAGTCACACCACGCGAGAAAAAACTAAAATCCCTAGAGGCACTTGCCAAGCCTAAGTCAACATGGCTCTTAGCGGCTGCCGGGGGCATCTCTCGCCGATTCTCAGACTGCAAGACCCACAGCCCGCCGTGTGACGCTTAGGTAACTGGATACAAGCGCTGTCCAGTAGTCTTCCAAGAAAGGGGTTCACGCCGAATGCATCGAAGTCTGTTGGTTGCTTTTTGTACCGGCACGCTCTACGGTCAGACCCAGGTCGACCTGCGAACTCAGAGCAAGAGTGTCGATTTTTCCGGTGCTAACACGACGAAGCCGTTCAAGTCCGGCACGGTTTTTCCGTCCATCTGTTCGATGGGAGAGATTTTCTATAAGAGCGACTCGCCTGCCGGAGCCAATGTGTTTGGATGTACGGCTACGAACGTGTGGACGCTGGAAGGCCAGGGTTTGCCGGCCGTATCCGGGAACGCCGGCAAATCGCTTTCGACCGATGGTGTAAACATCGCCTGGAATGCGCTGGGTGGAGACCTCGCCGGACCCATCGCCTCGGCAACGGTCACGCAGATTCAGGGGCGCTCTGTTTCTGCCGCGCCGCCGCAATCGGGTCAGGCGTTGATCTGGAACGCGAACACAAACCGGTGGGAACCGCAGGTGGTAGCGGGTGGCGGCGGCATATCAATGCTGTCTCAGGCGGGGGACCTTGCTGTCGCCAGGGTGAGTGCCACGACACTTTCCATCGGGGCCGCGTGCTCGGTGTCGACGCCTTGCAACGCTCGCTTCGGCAGCCTGGTGTTCTCTGTCATTTCGGGGGCGGCGGCAAGCATCACCGCAGGCACCGGCAATGCCTTCGTTTTCATCTCCTCAACCGGCCTGTTGACAGTTGGCCACAGTCTGACCGTGCAATGCCAGTCCGGATGCACCGCGCAGAGTGGCGTTACGGCATTCCCGGTGGACTCCGTACCAATTTACATTTGGTCGGCCACGGCCGGCGCCTGGGACGTAAACGGCGGCGCCGATGTACGGGCGTTTAACAGCGCGAAGGTCGTACAATCCGGGACGGGTTTGGCTAGCGTGGATCTTGCCGGCAAGACGGTCATCAGCGCGGATCCCACGCTGATCGGAATTCGAGCGTCCGTTCCCGCCACATCCTCGGTGGCTTGCGTCACCGGATCATGGGCGACGGATACCTCGTTCTATTACGTTTGCGTCTCCTCGGGAAGCTGGCGCAGAACGGCCTTGGCGAACTGGTAGACGATAATGAATACAATGCGCTGGTTTTTGCTGTTTAGCTTGCCCCTTTCCGGCTGGGCGAGCACTAATATCGTCTCCATCGATCCGACGCAGATGCAGGCCAAGGTGACGGTTCAAACGGATCAGGCCGTTAGTTGCACCTACCGGGCTTCCAGGGGCGATCATTTTACATCGAACCTGGCCGATCTCGTGGATAACGGAAACACCGATGCGAGGACTGGTTCCATCAAAGCGGAGCCGATACATATCTTTGTCCTGGGGACGCGCAAAGGCGCAGGCGCGCTCGCCGCGGGCGCCAAGTACTGGGTAGGAGTTACTTGTGGCGCGGACCCTGAAGTATCGAAAACGTTCGACACGCTACCCATTCCTTGGGGCAACATGGCGCCGGACCCGGTGCCCTTCAATACGGCCAAGTTCGGAAACATGGACTATCCCGTAATCGATTGGACCGATCAAAGCAAGAGCTACGTGGATCCGATTTCAGGCGTCGAGTTCTGGCGGTTGACCGGCCCGGGGCTGATAAATCCCGACTCATTCAAAGCGCAATTCAGCCAGACCGCGGCGCCGCCCATCGACTTGGCTGGGAGAGGGAATTGGGTGAACGCTTCCAGCGCCGGCTCCAACGGCGCCACCTTTGCGAATGCTCGCGGGGATGCCACCGACAAACTCTTCGTGCCAATCATGCCCAACGTTTTCTACGGCGCCGCCGGCGGTTGGATTAATAAGTTGAGCGTGGACGACATTCTGGTAAATGTGTTTTGCGGGAACGCATCCCAGGGCGGCATTACTCTGTCGCTGCAGCTTACTTTCGACGGTGGACAAAGCCTCGTTGGCACGCCCCTGAGTGTGCCCTGTCCGGCCACTAGTCCGGCAAAAATCGGCGTCTATCCGCAAGGCATACCAGCGCCGCTATTCCGGGGCTGGGGCGTTAGCCCGCCCCAACACAATTTGGTGCTTCCCCCAAGTGGTACCGTGTCCGTTTCAAATTCGGTCGTGACACTGCAAGCTCCGTCCGGATCGAACAACTTCTTTGTGACCGAGTGGGTTCCGGGAACGCCGATACAGATCAACAGCAACTATTACCACATTGCGTCCATAAAATCGCCCATTCAGCTTACACTCACCGAAGACCCGGGCACGCTCACCAACGTGCCTTATGCAGGCGCCAATGCCGGCATCGTCGTTATCAAAAACGGCGCGGGCAATGTGGACGTGAGCCTGGGCCTGGATGTTTATGGCTCCAGCGTGGCGGACAACGGCCAGAACGGCGAAGTGCCCATGGTCAACTCCCTGCCTGTATCGGTTAGTAAGACGGCCGATGGCTTATCGACTCTGAACCCACCGCTCCAAGGCTACCTGACCGTCATCAACGACCAGGGCCAAGCCGGATCGATGCTGTTGTGGATTCCTTACAATGCCGACGGCACGCCGCGCAATGAGATTCGGCTGTTATCGAATGGCGTCAAACCGCTGCCAAGCTCGCGAGTGCATGCGGCCGGAGATATGTTTGCAAATAGCATAACGGCTTTTCCCCGCGTCAATAGCGTCTTCACCGGAACGGATGGCAAAAGTTGGATTGCGCAAAGCAACGATGGCGTGCATGTCTTTCGGATGGTCTACGACGAAACACTGCCGGGATGTGCCGGCTACCCGGCGTACACGCCATATCCTGCCAACGGAGGATACAACAACGCCGCTGCCCCGTTGGCGGACGATTGTTTCCAGTGGACTAACCTTACGCCGGCCAGTGCCAGCCCGGCCATGGATATCGCCTCGCAAATGACCAGGGCCTATCAGACGGGCTTGAATAGTTTGGGGGAACGAGTGGGACCGGCACATCCCGGTTTCGATCTGGGTTGGTTTGGTCTGCCCACCATGAATCTTACGAATGGCGGTTATTTCACTTTCCAAATAGAGCCCAGAAGCGACGCCAGCCACAACGAATCCTTTCGCGAGCACCTGGCTATTTATGCCGCCTTCGACGCCACCACGGGCGTGCTCAAGATGATAAGAAATATGTGGGGCGGCGATGGCGACACGGAAGTTCGATGGGGCGGACTGCATAGCGTGGGACTGATGGGCGGCTCCTGGCGCTTTGGCGCCATGAACAACCTGCTACCCGATCATCCCGGGCAAGGTGTTCTTCTCGGTGCTTTCGATTTGCCGATCGGCAAAGTAAACCGAGCCGGATTTGGGTCGCCGCCAGCTTGGGATGCAAACACCGCCATCAGTGGGACGGAAGCTTACACCTGCCCCCCGCCGGTTGCTACGCGCTACGCCGGCTTGGCCGGAACTCCAAACTGTATACAGGTGAAAGTGACCACGCCGCCGTGCAGCGCTACTCCTGATGCGACATATGTATTTCCCGATGGCAAGGTCGAGAAGGATGAATTTCCTTGCACTACTCCTGGATTTGGGGTCGCCGATCCCAGCCGCTCGAAATTGATGGACCTGCAACCGGGAGATTGGCTATGGGAGCGCCGCACCAGTGGTTACAATGAGCAATTCGTGGCGCTCAGTGTGACCTATAACGGGGCCAACGACATCGATATCTGGCTGCTGCGATGGGCGCGGCATAATTACCTGCTTCCGCTATTGAACAACGGCGCGGACGATCTCGATCCTGGTTCTGACGCTCGTTCGAATGGCTGGTTTCTATCGATGTCGCCCTCGCTTAACGCCGGAAGCGCTTCCATGGCCATCGACGTTTCGGCGGGCGCTTCGGCAAAGTGGCTGCCGGACAACGGGCTGCGTTCGGGTTGTCACGGGGTGCTGGGACCGGGAACGGCGCCGGGATTATTTATCTATGCGGAACCGTGCAATCCGCCCCACTATCGCGGAAACTATAACGTTCCCATCCAGGCCATGTTGTTTCAGCCCTTCTTGCCAATGGGCGCTGGGTATCCGGGTTTCGCGGGCAGTAACAACGGCGTCTCCAACTCCCTGGTGCAGAACTATGCGAACAACAGTTGGTCTTTCGGCGCCGTGAGTCCCACGTTTCAGCTTGATTTTCGCCACCTGAATCCGCCCGTTGGCAGCGGACCGGAATACTTGGGTTCCACCACGGCGCTGGCCAGGTCGTTGACTCCTGTTCCCGGTACGGCCCGGACGTACCTGATTACCGATTCGGTTTCCGCCGGCCCATCGGATTACAAACGGCTACCGTTGTATGGTCATGCCGGACACTATCTTCTCAAGGACGTAAGCGGCCCCGGCACGGGCAATACCGCCGATCTACCCGACTATTCCGTTTGCCGCGCATTGAATGCCGGCGAGTGCCTGGCTGATTCCGCGCCGGGCAACCTGTACGTCGCGGTGCCCAAAGCCTATGTCGACGGCAATTGCCGGACCAACCAGTTCACGCTTCCGGACCCTTGCGCGTTTCAGCTCTCGCCCTATGCGGGTCAACTGACGCAAATCCGAACCGATAAAGCGGATAGTAGTGGCCTCACCGCGCGGAAATTAGGTTACGTGCATGGAATGCCAGGCCTCCAATATCAGTTTTCCAACTGTAGATCGACGCCGGATGGCAATTTTGCGTTTTGCGTGGCCGATTGGCTGGATGGAGTCCGGTCCGAATGGGTGGCCTTGCGCTTGGCGCCGATGCCCAATCCCGACTCGAAGAATCGCACGGATTTTATCCCCGTGACCTTGAACTATCAGGGGAGTCCTGGCGCCAGCAATATACGAGCGCGATTCGGTTACGCCGAGAACGGCGGAAGCCTGTTACGATGTACTCCCTATCAGGCGGAATGCACCACTGAAACACCGGCAGCGTTACCGGGCGACCCCTACGGCTTCACCAGCGAAACCGTGACCCGCCAGAATTGTGCAATCAACGGAGCATGCACCATCACCATTCCAGCGATCTCGAATCGCATGTTGTACTACATAGTGGACCGGTTGGACAACAGCGGCAACATCGTGGCTTCGTTCCCCATGAACGTTGTAGCTGTGCCCTGAGACCGCACTTACAGAGCCGCGCGCGTAAGCAAGCGTCAGCAGCGTCTGAAGGCCGCTGAGCGTATACTAATTTGCAATGATCTCTCCCGCCTGTAGTCCATACAAGAATGAGTAAGCCTGTTGCCACGGGTCTGATTTCCAGAGTCGAGATCCTTAGCCGTTCCGTTCGAACTTGGGTGGTACTGTGCCTGATATGGGCCGCAATCATCGCGTGGTCGCATCGGCGCGAGATGGACCCCGACGGGTTCAGCTATTTGCAGATGGCCGCCCGGGCCGCAAATGGCGATTTATCAGCCCTGAACAATTCCTATTGGAGCCCAGGCTACCCGGCCATGTTGGCGGTTCTATTGGCAGTATTCCGGCCAGCTCCTGAAACGGCATTCGCGGTTGCACATCTGCTGAACTTTTTTCTTTTCATCGCCGCCACCGCCGCGTTCGTCTATTTCCTTCGAAATTGGAATCGGATAATCGCGGGGTACGACTGGCTTCTGATTCCGCTCGGCTTCGTGCTCTTCCTCAAGTTCGGTATCGATTGGATGGGTGTGCATGGCTGTACGCCGGACCTGGCCGTCGGGGTGGTTGTCCTGGTCGCCGCCGCCATTATATGTAAGCTATCGCGCGAGCCGTTTCGTTTAGCTCTGCTGCCGCTGCTTGGGTTTGTTTTAGCGTCCGGTTATTACGTCAAATCCGTGATGTTTCCGCTCTCGCTGCTCTGCCTGGCTTTGTTATTTCTGTTTCCACCGTCGCCCAGCGTGTCGCGCATTTCAGTGTTATTGGCCATGCTGACATTCGCTGTTGCGTGCGCGCCGCTGATAACTGCTCAGAGCCGCCTCGCCGGTCACTTCACTTTCAGTGAGATCGGAGGCTTGGCTTATGCCTGGTACACAAAT
>CATPCJ010000435.1 GCA_955652915.1 uncultured Bryobacteraceae bacterium | reverse complement strand
GAGGCGTATCGCAACGAGTGGACGATCATGCCCGCGGTCACGGCCAACAGCAACAAGCCGCCGAGCAGTGGATCGTGAATTACCTTGGTCGCGTCGATGGCCTGCATGGCATAGGTTGTGAAGTAGAGCGAGGCCCAGCCGCCGCCCAGCAAGCCGCGCGCGAAGATTTTATAGCGTGCACGTTTCTCCAGGAAAAAGCCGCCGGCCAGCATCGTGAAACTGACGCCCAAGCCAATTGCGGCGCGTCCGCCCGGACCGACTCGTGCGAAACCGTAGCTAAGAAGCAGAGCGACGCCGATTACAAGAATAAATACGCCGAGCTTGTTCAGCCAACTGCCGCCGACAACGGCTTCCCATTCCTCGCCTTTCATGGCGTCGCGCACATAGTAGCGGGCACGTGCGCGTCGCGGGTCTGGCTCGGAGGAACTTGGATCCGCCGGCACGGCACTGAATGCAAGACTAGCCACAGGAGTTTCTTCGAGCGGCGAGAGAATGGCGGGTTCCCGCTCGTCCTGAGGAAGCGGCGGCGGCGCCTCGATGCTTCGACAGTGGCAAACCGCGCCATCGGTAAGAACGCGGCCACACAACTCGCAGAAGCTAACTTTTTCGGCGGGCGGCGCCATGGGCGGTTCCTCGATCACGGGTTTCGCCATGACGGGTGTCTCGAGGGGCGGGGGGGCCGCCGGAACCGGAGGCGGTTCTGGACGCGCAGCGCCGCGAAGCTCCTTCACCGCCGTCTCAAGCGCGAAGACCCGCTTGATTAACTCCGTATCCGTGCGTTTATCAGATAAGCGATCGATGCGCTGATCCATCCGGGACAACTTCCCCGACAACATCATCCAGCGGACAAACAACACGACCAGTATTACGAATACTAAGAAGGTTTCCATGGTGTGCTCCCTACGATCCCGCGGCGAACGCGCCGGCCAATTGTTGTGCTTTCGCCTTCACACCCACCAGATCCAGCTTGCCTGTTCCGAGTGTCGGCAACGAATCCACCTGGTACATGTTTTCGCGTTTGGGGAGCCAGAGTTTTGGAAGCTCGGTGCCCGCCAAGGACTGCCACAGATTCATGGGCGGCATGTCTTGCCGCGTATAGAGTACGACCAGGCGTTCCCCGCGCTGTTCATCGGGAATACCGGTCACTACACAAGGGTAGTCGCCGATGATGGCGTAAATCGATTCTTCCACTTTCAAGTGCGGGACCATCTCTCCGCCGATTTTGCTGAATCGCGCCAACCGGTCGGTGATGCGGATGAAACCTTCGTCGTCGAGCGCGCCGATGTCGCCCGTGATGTACCACCCATCCTGCAGGGCCTCGGCCGTGCGCTCCGGTTGGCCGAGATAACCTAACATTCGGTTGGGGCCTTTCACCAGCAGCAATCCTTCCGCGTTCGCGGGTAGCGGTTCCATGGTTGCCGGATCCACCACCTTCACGGCAATTCCCGGGAGCGGATGTCCTACGGTTCCCACTTTGTTGCCAAGCTGAGTATCCCGGCCGGCTTCGAAATTTGGGCTGTTTACCGCAACCACGGGCGACATTTCCGTGCAGCCGTACCCCTCCAGCAATTCCAGGTCGAACTTTTCGTGGAATGCCTTAGAGATGGATTCCCGCAATTTTTCCGCGCCCAAAAGGACGAAGCGCAAGCTGGCGAATTCTTCCTTGGTGCATTTGCGCGTGTAGCTGGCGCAGAAAGTCGGCGTCGAAAGAAGGAACGTCCCTTTGTATTTCGATATGAGCTCGCCGATCTTGCTCGCTTCGGTCGGGTTCGTATGATAGGTGGCGCCGCACCCGGTGATCAGCGGCAACCAGATGGTCACGGTGAAGCCGAATGAATGGAAAAAGGGAAGCACGCCGACGATCCGGTCCGTTTCACCGAGCCAGAATACTTGCGCCATGGCTTGAATGTTCGACAGGACGTTGTGATGCGAGAGCATGACGCCTTTGGGAACCCCCGAGCTGCCGCTGGAAAAGATGACGGTCGCGAGCGACTCCGGCGTACGCTTGCCGGCCACCAGCATCCGCGCCGGCATCAGGCGAGCGGCGGCGATGGCGCGAACTTTCGCGAATCCATCGGCTTTTCCGAGAATATCTTCGAGAAATACGCAGCCATCCATCGCTTCGATTTTCGCTTTCGCCAGGAACGCTTTGGATGTGAGAATGGTTCGGATGCCGCATTGCTGGATGGCCGAATCCATGGCCGCGTGCCCGGCTGTGAAATTCAGATTCACGGGAGCTTTGCCGGCAATCATCACGCCGATATTGGCGAGCGCTCCCCCCGTGGAAGATGGCAGCAGCAAGCCGATCATTTTGTCTGCCGCGCAATTCTTCTTCACCCAATCGGAGATCAGCAGGCTGCCGGCGAGTGCGTGCCCATAGGTCAGCTCGCGCCCGGTTGTATCCGCCATCGCGAATTTGCTCCAGTTCTTTCTTGCGGTGCGGATGAAGCGTAGATCCAGCAAATCGGAGGAGCGCTTCGAATAGGTAGTGGCTTCGCTACCCAATTCAAGCAGCGCCTGGCGGACCGCATGCGCGTGCGATGTCGACGGCATCGCTTTTCCGAACGACACGGTCACCGGGTAGGGAATTCGCTTCGGCCACTTGAACAGAAATCGGCCGCTTTCAAAACTGAAGATGCTGCCCCATAAACGATCCAGATGGACGGGAATAACGGGCACGTCCAGTCCTTCGACGATCTTCTCCAGGCCGCGTTTGAACGGCAAGAGATTTCCGGTGCGGCTGATGGCGCCTTCGGCAAAAATGCAAACCACGTGACCCGCTTCCAATTCCTTGCGCGCGGCTCGGATAGACGCAACTACATCGCGAGGTCCGCTGGTGCCCACCGGAATCGCCTTGGCGAGGCGGAAGAATCGATTCAGCACTTTCATCTCGTAAAAAGGCTTCCATACCATGTAGCGTATGAAGCGCTGGATACACGCGTTGATCAGGAATCCATCGATGTGCGACATGTGGTTCGAAACCAGCAGCGCCGGTCCGCGCAAGGGCATATGCTGCTGACCGGCGATGCGAATCTTGAATAGCGTGTGCGTGGCCAGCCACAATACGAATCGAATCAGGAATTCGGGCACGACGCTCACGATGTAGATCGACGAAGCGAGAGTCACGATACCGAAGATCAGGATCAGCGTGTCGGCATGGATATGCAGTTTGTCATGCAAGAAGAACAACGCGGCGGAAGCGAGCAGCAGTCCCACGGTGTTGTAGAAATTGTTGGTGCCGATGATGCGGCCCTTCTCTTCGTTCTCGCAACGTTGCTGCAGGTAGGCGTTCAGCGGCACGATGAAGATCCCGCTGGCAACTCCTAGCATGGCTAGCATGGCAACGGACCACGCATAAGATGAATGCGACGCATAGAGCAAGATGCAGAAAATACCCATGAAGATCGCGCCCAGCGGAACAAGTCCTAGTTCGACCTTGTTGCCGGACAGGCGGCCCGCCAGCATGCTGCCAACTCCGATGCCGACGGCGAGGCAGGTCACCATCAAACCCACCCGAAGTTCGCCTTCTTTCAGCACTTCGCTTCCGAACAGCAGCAGGTCCGCCTGAAACAACGCGCCCAGGAACCAGAAATAAGATATTCCCAACACGGTCAGCCACAGCGGACGCTCGCGCAACAAATGTCTGGTGCCGGTAATGACTTCCGCGAACGGATTGATCTTGAAAGGCGCGGTTGAACCCGACGCCGGAACACGCGTGATCTTCAGGCTGGTTAGAAAACCCGCCACAGCCACACCGAGCGTTACAATCCCAAGCTTCCAGGCTTCGTCTTTCCACGACGAAAACAAAAATGCGCCGATGGCGGTTCCCAGCACGATGGCGACGAAGGTGCTCATCTCCAGCAGCGCATTGGCGCGCGACAAATCTTTATCGGGAAGCATTTCGGGCACGATGCCGTACTTGGCGGGACTAAATATGGTGGAGTGCAGCGCCATCAGGAACAACACCAGGAGCATCAGTTCGATGCGCGTGGAGAAGAACGCCGCCAGGCCGAAAATCATGATGAAGATCTCGAAGACCTTCACCGTCACCAGCACTTTGCGTTTGCTGATGACGTCGGCCAGGTGACCCGAATATCCGGAGAACAGCAGGAATGGAATCACGAATACGGCGAGGGCGAGAGAGAGGTAGTGAGTATCGGATGTGGCGGCGATGTGGACCGCGCGCATCGAGACAATCATTTTATAAACGTTGTCGTTGAATGCTCCTAGAAACTGGGTCCAGAGAAAGGCGTGGAAACCGCCGTTCTTGATTAGGTCTTTAAAACCGCTCGGCACGCCGTTTTCAGCCATGATGTTTTCCTCCTGATCGACTGTCGTCACGGCTGTCTCAAGGGCACGAGGGCTGCCGAATCGACCCAGCCCGCCTGTCCCAGTAGAATGAACTGCTTACGAAAGTTTGTTGTTGCGTACAACCCCGTGGTTGTACATCTTGTGCTTAGGGACGTACACTGAATGTACAAGTTATGGCTTTCCTTTCGTCCGTGGAGCGACGCTTCTTATCCGCAGTGTCCCAGTTAGCATACTGCAATCCCTTCCTCCCCGAACGCCCGGAGTTCGAACGCGCGGCGCTCGGGGACGATTATGTCGCCGGCGAACCGGTGTGGAGCCAGTCCACGCACGATCCGGAGCGCCCCCGCGCCAACGTGTGGCGGATAGCCGGCCGCTTGGAAGCGCTGTTGGAGCCGTTGCGCGCCAGATTGCTTTCGGGAAAAGATGCCCGCGAACAGGACTTGGTGTTGTACGAAGACGGCGTCATTCACCTTCTCTATAATCGCTATTACCCGAAGTTTCTCGAGAGCAGTTTCGGCCGCGAATCCACGAAAGACAGAGCTGCGCGCTGGGTTTTCTATCGCGATTTTCTCGCGGACTGGCGGCACTTCCTGCCGGACGGCGTCACCCTTCCGACCCGGCACGATCCGGCCCACACATTTGCTTGTTTTCGACAGATCCAGCGCGCCTTCGAACAAATCTTCCGCGACATTATCGGCGGCTCCATGCCGGCGGCCAGGCTCCGCGCCGCGGTCTGGCAATCCATCTTTACGCATGACATACGCCGCTACCGGCGGACGCTTTACGCGCGCATGAGCGATTTCGCGACTCTTGTGACCGGAGCGTCCGGTACCGGAAAAGAGTTGGTGGCGCGCGCCATTGCGCAATCGCGCTATGTCCCCTTCGACGAAAAGAAACTGCTCTTCGCCGACGATGCCGCCTCCTTCTTCCCCATCAACATCTCCGCCTTGTCGCCGACACTGGTTGAGTCCGAGCTTTTCGGCCATCGGCGCGGCTCTTTCACCGGCGCCGTCGGAGATCGGAAGGGTTGGCTCGAAACCTGCACGCAGTTCGGATCGGTATTTCTCGACGAGCTGGGCGACATGGAGCCCGCGATCCAGGTGAAATTACTGCGCGTGATTGAAACGCGCACATTTCATCCAGTCGGAGATACGGCCAGCCGAAAATTCCAAGGCAAGCTGATCGCCGCCACGAATCGAGATCTCGCGGTGGACATTCGAAACGGCCGTTTTCGCGAGGATCTATACTATCGGCTTTGCTCCGATCAGATCGCGACGCCAACCTTGGCGGAGCAACTGGCCGACGCTCCGCACATTTTGCGCGAAGTAATACATTACATGGCGCGCCGCGTGGCCGGAGCCGAAGCGGAGGAATTGGCTGCTGAGGTGGAGACCTGGATCGAGCGAAATCTCGAGCCGGCCTATGCCTGGCCCGGCAACTATCGCGAATTGGAACAATGCCTGAAAAACGTGATGATCCGGCGCAATTATCGTCCTTCACGATCTGCCGTGTCCGATCCCGTGGACGAATTCGCAAAAGATTTGCGCGCCGGACGGCTTACCGCGGATGAAGCGCTCTCGCGTTATTCAACGATCGTTTACCGGCAAACGGGAAGCTACGAAGAGACAGCGCGGCGGCTGGGCATCGATCGGCGAACGGTGAAGAGCAGGATCGACGCCGAATTCTTAAAGCTACTTCAGTAGCTTGTCGATTTCCGCGAACAGGCCCGGGCCTTCGAAGATTTCGCGGGTCTTTGCGTCGTAAGTGAAATCGTTGCGAATCACTCCCTGTTTGTCGATCACGAACAAGTGCGGAAGATCTATGTGAGTATCGCTCGGGGTAGCCTTGAAATACGAGGCGGTCATTTGGCCCATATCGCACAACACCGTGGCAGTCACTTTATTCGCGGCCTTGTACTTGGCGATGGTGGCCTGGTTGTCGGGCGGCAAAACAACTTCCAGAACCGCGATTTTGTCTCCGTATTTCGCCTTCATTTGCTCCAACGTAGTCGTCAACAACAAGCAGTGCGGGCACCCGGTATTCATGATGTCTATCAGCACCACCTTGCCGCGATAGTCCTGCAAGTCGTAATAGTGCTTGTATTCCGGATCGGGAAGAGCAAATCCGGGAGCACGCCGGTTAGAAAGCTCGCCGGATCCGAGCGATACGCTCACGGCGAGCAAAGCCATCCATAAAACACGGCGGATCATAAATTCTAACTTACCAACTTTCGTAAGGATTCTAAATACGGTGGACGCGCGACGCCTCGTTCGGTCACGATGGCGGAGACGTAGCGGTGCGGCGTCACGTCGAATGCGGGATTTTCGACCGCGGTCCCAAGAGGGGCAACCTGCACGCCGAACAAATGCGTTACTTCTTCGGCGGCGCGCTGCTCTATCGGTATTTCATCGCCGGATGCAAGCTTCTGATCGAGCGTCGAAATCGGAGCGGCAACGTAAAACGGAACGTTGTTCTCTTTCGCCAGCACGGCGACTGAATAGGTGCCGATCTTGTTGGCGACGTCCCCATTGGCGGCGATGCGGTCGGCGCCCACCACCACGCATCCGATTCTGCCGGAATGCAGGAAGTGGCCGGCCATGTTGTCGGTGATCAGCGTCGCGGGAATGTCGTCGCGCTGCAATTCCCAGACGGTCAAGCGCGCGCCTTGCAGGAACGGACGCGTCTCATCGGCGAAGACATCGATCTTTTTGCCGGCAGCCACGGCCGCGCGGATCACGCCGAGCGCGGTGCCGTAACCCGCCGTTGCCAGGGCGCCGGCATTGCAGTGAGTGAGCACAGTTTTTCCGTCGGGAATCAGCGCCGCGCCATTCTTGCCGATACATTCGTTGATGGCGATGTCTTCCAGGCGGATCTGTTGCGCCTCGGTTTTAAGCTTGGCGCGGATTTCCGGAATTGGCCGGCCTTGCAATTCCTGGTACAGCCGGCGCATTCGCTCGATGGCCCAAAAAAGATTGACCGCGGTGGGGCGGGTACTCGCGAGCGTCGCGCAGATTTCATCGAACTCGCGCGGCGATTCGGCGTGCTGCATTCCCAGTGCTACTCCCATTGCAGCGGCGACACCGATTGCGGGCGCGCCGCGGATCACCATCGTCCGGATCGCATCGGCAACTTGTGTATAGTCCGTGCACGTAACGTACGTCTCTTCACGAGGGAGCTTGGTCTGATCGATCATGACCACGCCCGCTTCCGTCCATTGAATTGTTTCGATCATTACGCTCTGGCTTGCCGCATAAACTCAGCGAATTGCATCAGGTTATATGTCGAGTGCAAGAACGTCGATGCCATGGTGGAGCCTGTTCGATAGCGCGCCCAGCCGAATACCATGCCGGCTGTCGCTATCAGCAGGACATGCCGCCACGACCACGCGTATTCGAACGCATGCACACCACCGAAAAGCAGGCTGCTGGCGACGATGCCGGGGACAGCCCCTAGCGACCGCATGAGCAGAGGCATCAGAAAGCCTCGAAATGCCAGCTCTTCACACAACGGTCCCAGGATTACCACGAAAACTGCAAACAGAATTGTCGTTGGCCGATCTTCCAGCATCTGATCGAAGGGAAGGTTTATCCGCGGCGCCCGTATTAGGTAGCCCACAACGCCGAGCGTGATAGCCAAGGCGGGCCCCCCCAGAAGCGTCAGGATTGTGACAAAAGCCTTCGGAATCTTCCAGCCCAGCGAGCGCCAAAAGGGCTCGTTATAGCGCAGTCGTAACAACCCGTACAATGTGCTGAAAATGATGGCGTACCAAATAAGCTGGGTGAGCAATCCTTGCATTGGTTTGCCTAAGTGGAGCGCGCCGCCGAATCCGCGCACGATGAGCGCTGAAATTATGAGAGCGGGAAAACCCAAGCTGATGAAGAACGCCAGATCCAGGTAGTTCCAGAAAGGGATTCGATATTCCGGGCTTGCGGGATCGTGCGGCGTCATTTCGATTCGATCAGTGCCGCGGCAAGCAGCGGGATCATGATTTCGTGATGGCCGGTGATGGAATATCCTTTGCCGCCGGAGCCGGCGTGCGGGCGCTCCACCACGTTCACCTTCGGCCGGTAGTGCTGCAGGAAATCGAAATTCACCGTCGTGAAATTCGCGAGAGGATTTCCGAGATTGCGAACCACCGAGACCGCTTTCAAGAATACTTCGGGCAACACCACCGCCGATCCGACGTTCAGATAGACACCGCCCTCGTTCATCTCCCGCACCAGTGAGCACAGCAGTCGAAAATCGTGATGCGATGCACGGCCAATTGCCGCTCCTTGCGCGGCCGGATGGGTGTGCGGCGTGTCGGTTCCAATAGCTACATGAACGGTGACCGGCGTCGAGTTGCGATAG
The DNA here is from genome assembly GCA_955652915.1 of uncultured Bryobacteraceae bacterium. Taxonomy (GTDB): domain Bacteria; phylum Acidobacteriota; class Terriglobia; order Bryobacterales; family Bryobacteraceae; genus Palsa-89. The sequence continues at coordinate 7,496 of CATPCJ010000435.1, read as the reverse complement.
GCCTCGCATAGCAAACTGGAGCCGGCGAATCGCGGATCGGCGATTTTCTCCAGACGCCGTCCGAGTGCTTCTCCGAAACCGTGTTTTGGATCCGCGCCATTCAAGGCTTCATTCATCTCGCGTCCGGTTTCTTCGGCGGCGCCAAAACGTCCATCCGGCAACACGGCCTCGACGTCTTCACTGGTATGGCCGGCGATGGCGATCTCGAAATCGTGAATGGCGGACGCTCCGTTCAGCACGAAGCCTGTCGCGAATCCGCGGCGCATCAGGTCCGTGAGCACCGGCGCCAAGCCGCACTTGATGACATGCCCGCCCAGACCCCACAGAATCATTTTCCTCTTTGCGCGTGCGTTGACCACGCGGTCCACAACGGCTCGGAAAGAATCGGCCGCCAGAATGCGCGGAAGCGATTGCAGGAAATCCGAGACGCCCCCGCCCGTATAGGGTTGCGCGAAATCTTCTACGCGAACCTTGCCGCCGCGCGCGTGAATTGGAATGGTCTTGAGGCCGCTAAAATCCAGTGGTCCGTGAGCGTACTTGCTCATGCAACCTTTCCGTTTTTCAGTACTTTTCCAAGCGCGTGGGCGGTGTGGCTTTTCTTGAAGCGCAGAATTTGCTCCGGTGTCCCCGCCGCTACGATACTGCCGCCGCGATCGCCGCCCTCCGGTCCCATGTCGATGATCCAATCGGCGGACTTGATCACGTCCAAATGATGCTCGATCACAATCACAGTATTGCCCAGATCCACCAGGCGCTGGAGCACCTCCAACAGCCGCTTAACGTCTTCGAAGTGCAGCCCGGTGGTGGGTTCATCCAGAATGTAGAGCGTCTTGCCGGTCTGCCGCTTACTCAATTCCCGCGCCAGTTTGATACGCTGCGCTTCGCCACCCGACAAGGTAGTGGACGACTGGCCCAGATGAATGTAGCCCAGCCCCACGTCATGCAAAGTTTGCAGTTTGGCTTGGATCAAAGGAATATTTTCCAGCACCGGAATCGCCTCTTCCACCGTTGCCGCCAGCAGGTCCGCGATCGAGTAATTCTTGTATTTCACCTGCAACGTTTCGCTGTTGTAGCGGCGTGCGCGGCAGACGTCGCAAGTGACGTAGACGTCCGGCAGAAAATTCATCTCGATGCGTTTGAGCCCATCGCCCTGACACGCTTCACAACGGCCGCCCTTCACGTTGAAGCTGAAGCGTCCCGGCTTGTAGCCGCGCTCGCGCGATTCGGGCAGCATGGCGTAGAGGTCGCGAATGGGCGAGAAAACCCCGGTGTACGTGGCCGGATTCGATCGCGGCGTGCGGCCGATGGGCGATTGATCGATTTTGACGACTTTATCGATGTGCTCCAGGCCTTTCAGTGAATCGTGCGCACCCGGGGCGTCGCGCGATCCATACAATTCGCGCGCCAGCGACCGGTAGAGTATATCGTTCACGAGCGTCGATTTGCCGCTCCCCGAGACGCCCGTGACCACTATGAAGGTGCCCAACGGAAACTCAACCGTCACGTCTTTCAAATTGTGCTCGCTCGCGCCGTGCACGATGAGTTTCTTGCCATTGCCATGACGCCGGCCCGGCGGAGGTTCGATCCTGACAGCTCCCGAGAGATACTGGCCCGTGAGCGATGCCGGATTCTTCATAATCTCGGCGGGTGTTCCGGACGCGACCAAGTGGCCGCCCAGCCGCCCTGCGCCGGGTCCGAGATCGATGACGTAGTCGGCCCGCTCGATGGTTTCCGCGTCGTGCTCCACCACCAGCACGGTGTTGCCGAGATCGCGCAGACGGCTCAGCGTATTGAGTAGCCGGTCGTTGTCTCGGGGATGGAGTCCGATGGATGGTTCATCCAAAACGTACAGCACGCCGCGCAGCTTGGAGCCGATTTGCGTGGCCAGGCGAATCCTCTGGGCTTCTCCGCCCGACAACGTCGCAGCGGATCGAGCCAGATTCAGATAGTTGAGGCCGACGGCGGTGAGAAATTCCAGACGATTGCGGATTTCTTCCGTCACGCGCCCCGCGATCGCGTGCTCGCGTTCGTTCAGGACCCAGGCTTTTACCGTCGCCGATGCCCGATCGATCGACATTTCGGTGAGGTCCGCGAGACCTGTATTCTTCACGCGCACCGCCAGGCTGCTGGGTCTCAATCGGCGGCCGTGACAAGCGGGACAGACCGCGGGCGACATGTAGTCCATGAGCCATTCGCGATAACCGGCGCCGGCCTCCGCGAATGTCTCGTCCAAAATTTTGACGAGGCCGGCGAAACCATTGCCGCCTTCGAGCAACAGCGACTTCGCCTTTTTAGGCAGATCTTCGAACGGCTTTGAAATATTGATCTTCAGCGCCGCGGCGGCATCCGTCAATTTGTGGTTCATGTAGGATGAGCTGGCGCCCGGCCCCAGCCCTCCATCCAGCAGGGGTTTGGAAGGGTCCACGATGATCTTGGCCGGATCGAAGCTCCAGGTGTTGCCCAGGCCATTGCACGTTTCGCATGCGCCGAACGGGCTGTTGAACGAGAACGAACGCGGCTCAAGCTGCGAAACACTGGTCCCGCAATTGTGACAAGCGAGCTTCTGCGAGTAGAGTTTTTCTTCGCCGTTCACCACCGCGACGATCACCAGTCCGTTCGCCAGCTTGCCCGCGGTTTCGATGGATGCTTCGATGCGTTTCTCGGAACCCGGTTTGAGAGGAAGCCGGTCGATCACCACCTCGATGCTGTGATTCTTCCGGCGGTCGAGCGGTATTTCCTCATCCAGAGAGCGCAATATGCCATCCACGCGCGCTCGCAGAAAGCCCTGCCGGGAGAGCTTCTCCAAATCCTTTTTATATTCACCTTTGCGGCCGCGAACAATGGGCGCGAGAATCATGATCCGCTCGCCCTGTTTCAAGGCCATCACTTGTTGCAGAATCTGCTCGGTGCTCTGGCGTGAAATCTCGACGCCGCATTCGGGGCAATGCGGGACTCCGATGGATGAATAAAGGACACGCAAGTAGTCGTAGATTTCGGTGATGGTGCCAACGGTGGAACGCGGGCTGCGATTGGTGGTTTTCTGCTCAATCGAAATCGCGGGACTGAGCCCGTCGATGGAATCCACTTCGGGGCGTTCCATCTGATCCAGAAATTGCCGCGCGTAAGGGGACAGTGTTTCGACGTAGCGGCGCTGGCCCTCGGCGTAGATGGTGTCGAAAGCGAGCGAGGATTTCCCGGAACCGCTCAATCCCGTGATCACGGTAAACGTGTTGCGCGGGATCTCCACATCGATGTTTCGTAAATTATGCTGCCGTGCGCCGTGCACGGTGATGCGTTTGAGCATTTCGTGAGGAAACCCCATTCTACCGCAAGCCTGTATGAAACGATGGGGTGACAGCCAACGCAATGGAGCTATTGCTTCGCGACAGGCAAGAATACCTGTGCCACATCTAGAACAGGAACTTCGCGGCGATCTGAATATAACGGGGAAAATTGCTCTGGGCGAGCGGAAGCTGGCCAAACTGCGGACTTTTGAAATCCGTGCTGGGAGGTCCGGAAACCGCCGTATTGGTCAGATTGAACGCTTCGCCGCGGAATTGCAAAGAGTATTTTTCGGTCATCCAGAACGTCTTCTCGATGGATGCGTGAAGCTGCGGCGCTGTTGGGTTGCGGACGTTCGAGAACCGGTCCGGATTGGTTCGCAACGAGTATTGGGGCCGGGCCTCGTAGCAGTTCGAATCGTTGTTGAACCAATGCTCCGCCGTTTGCCCGGCGGGCGCATTGTAGCTCGAACAAGTGAAGATCGCGTCCGGCTGATTCACCGGATAACCGGAGCTATAAGTCATGATCCAATCGACCGACCAGCCATTCAGGAAAGCGCCCCCCAGCCGGCCGATCTGATTGAACCAAGTGCGGCCCCAGCCGATCGGCAAGTCCCACAGCCCGCTAATTGCCAAAGTCTGGGGCTTATCGAACGCGCTTAATTCGTGGATCGGTTTTTCCGCCAGATTCCATGGGTTGAGGCGATGGCTGCTTTCGAACGACTTCGAAAATGTATAGGAAAGAAGAAACAGGAAACTGCCGCTCTTCGCCAAATCCAGAACCCGTTTTTCGGCGAGAATCTGCAGCGAATCGAAACGATATTTCGCCCACGGATTGGTCGTCTCAGCGATCCCGTTAAACAGCGGATATGGCCGAAGCAAATCGTAGGCGGGGACTAACGACTGGCCTCCCAAATCCGACGTCACCGGCAAGATTCCGATGAATGGGCTGGGTAGCCGGCGATTTAAATTGTTCGGATTCGCGGCGCCGGTAAGAAACTGCCGGTAAGACACTGCGTCGTACTGCACCGGCATGGAGTCGTGAACGGTTTGACTGCCCGCGTAAGATGCTTCCACGATAATGTTCCAGGGTAGCTCGCGCTGAAAGCCCGCGGAATACTCGTACGTTCGGGGGATTGGGCGCTGTCGCCCATCGAATACGATGGGCTGCCCAATATTGGTGAGATACCCGCCAGATGCGCCGGTGGGCTGAAGAATTCCCAACGGAAACGGGTTTTCCAGCGAGTATAAACCCGTCAGATCCGCCGAAGGCTTAACCCCGCCATCGAGCGAGCTGCTGTAGTTTGTGCGCTGGGTGAAACCGTCGGACTGGTTCGTCTGCGTGGCGGTCCGATAGAAAATACCCGCACCGGCGCGGAACACTATCTTCGGCATGAAATTCCAAGCCAGGCCCACCCGCGGTTGCACATCGGTCCAATCCGTGTCATAGGGGCGGCGATTGTTCTTGCCTGCGAACAAGCGCCCGCCGTAAATCGCCGCGGGCGGATCCGGGTAAGGAGTCTTCGGATGCGTGGCGTCGTAAGCGTGCTTCAGTTCTTTCCATTTGGCGACGATCTCATCGCTGAGCGGATTCTTAACGCTGAAATCGAAACCCGCGTTCAGCCGGTTGAATCGCTCGACGAAGGGTACTTGAACGTCGTAGCGCAGTCCCAAATTGAGGGTGAGCTTGGGAGCCACCTTCCAGTAGTCCTGAATGTAAAAGGCCCAGTAGGGCCAGGAGCGATACGAGTTGTCGTTGTAATCGATGAAGCCGCTTTGAGGCGTTCCCAGCAGCAGATCCGCAATGGAGCTCCCGTCGCGCGCATTGAGCGAGCCTCGCGTGTACTGCCCCGACCACGCCCGCCCAAAAGTAAATTCCCCATTGGCCCGTCCCGGACCCGCCGCGCCAATTGCGGCATGCACGAGCTCTGCCCCGAAATGCAATACGTGCCGGCCGTGTGTCTGAATCATGTTGGGCTGTGCGTCCCACTGGCTTTGCGAATTCCAGGTGTAAGTATTGCCGATGATGGAGCTGAAGGAGTCCAGATTGAAGCGCGGCGGATTGTCGGTGGTGATGGTGGGCGCCCGCGGGATGATCATTCCAAGATCGCCGGCCGTCAGCCCCCCCGCACCCGAACTGTCAGGCAGGAATTGCGTAAATCGTCCGAACGATAAGCGGGCATCCAGAACGGTATTGGCTGAAACAACGTGCGTCCATTCGGCGATGTAGTTCTGGTCCAGCGTGTCCTTAATGCCGTTGCCTGTATCGGCAGGCGGCGGAAAGCCGTTGGTGCTCTGGTATTGGTAGCCCCGTTGGGCGGTTGCCACTAGCGAAAAACGATCCTTGTCTCCCAGCGTGTGGTCCCAGCGGGCTGTTGGCAAATCGTAGATGTAGTCGCCCGTGTTCCCCAGCGCCAGATAGTTTTGCGTGAGCGCCCGCCGGTTCGGCGCCGGATAGAGCCCAAGAATTCGCCGGCCAATCGCGCTGATCCGGGAATCGGGAATTACGTTGCTTGGAAATGGACTGCGTATGAAAGTTCCGGCGCACGCCACTCCCGCCGGCGTGTCCATTCCCGGCTTGCACAGGTGCGCCGTGAACGGATCGTAGACCTTGATTCCATACCTGCTGAAGCTGCGTCCGGCGCGAATTTCCAGCGGGGGAGTGTCTGAAACAATTGGATAGGCGGCTACTTCGCGAAAGCCCTCGTAGCTTGCGAAAATGAAATCCTTATCCAGGCGAATCGGTCCGCCGATTGCGCCTCCGAACTGGTGCGTGTTGTGCTTGCCGCGCGGCGCTCCATCCTTGTTGTTCTCGGTGGTGTTTGCGTCGAAAACCGAGTTGTGAAAATAATCGAATAACGTGCCGTGCCACGCATTCGTACCCGATTTCAAGGTGGTGCTCTCCGTGCCGCCACCGGTGCGGCCGAACTGCGCGTCGTAGGTGTTGGTCAACACTTTGAATTCCTGGATGGAATCCATGCTCGGCGTGTACTGCCAACTACCCGTCAGACTGACGGGAGCGCCGTTCAACAGAAACTGGTTGGTACCCTGAATTCCACCATTGACGACGAAGGCGGCATTCGTATCATATCCGCGAAAATTGAAAAAGCCATTCGTGCCGAACTGCTCCTGTGTGAAGATCACTCCAGGTGTCAAGCCGATCAGCGTGTAAGCCTGCCGGCCGATCAGCGGCATGGCTTTCAGCTTCGCGGGATCCCAACGATAACTGCGCGAGGCCGTGGACGTTTGTAGCTTCTCTGCCTCGGCTGTGACGGAAATGTGTTCATTGACCTTGCCGATTTCCAGCACCAGCGGAAGCGTGAGAGTACCGCCGGTTTGCAATTCAACATTGGTTTTTGTAAGCGTCTTGAAGCCTTCCGCGATCGCTTCGACGGTATAGGAACCGGCGGACAAGGAAGCCAGTGAGTAGAAGCCGCTTGCATCTGTCCTGGTTTCGACCGTTTGATTCGTGGTGGCGCGAATAGCGCGGACAACGGCGGACGGAACAATGGCCTGCGTGGAGTCGGTTACCCGACCGACGATGAGGCCGCGCGAATCCTGAGGCAACGCAGGTGGCAATGAAGCCGCTACGCAAACCATCAGAATCCCTGCCCGTATCATGCCTAGAGTCCCTTGTAAAATCATACCGCTCAGGATGCCGAGGCAAACCCAGGCAGGTAGTGCGCTAAATCCGGGTGGCTGGCCGTGTCCGGGCTCTTCGGCGAGTGCGACGCGCTCACAGCGCAATTTCACTTGGTATTCCCAAGAGTCGCCGACCCAGGGAGCCGGCCGGCGAAGACACGCCGGGAGGCCTGCCCCACAATTATGCAAATGTTGGGTTGAGGGAAGTGACATTGCGCTCACAGCGGTTCACCGGGAATGAGAGATCTGAGAAAATCACCAGGCGCCGCGGCGGGATCGGAACTTCCGGGTGGGGTTAACTCCCCGGATTGCGGCGGCGTGGATGGTATCTGTTCGTGTTGCGTAGGTGGACTTAGATTCGCAGGAGTTCCGCCCGGAGAAAATCGCTTGCTGAGGCGCGCGGTTCCGTTTGGTGTCCGTTCCTGGGATTCGGTTCGTTTTGCATAGTATTTGTTTCGGGCGCCGCGGAGACGAAGCAAGTTGTTGAGGGCGCGGGTGTAAGCGCGTTCGAGCCGTGACTCGGTGCGGTTCAACATCGCCAGGCTTCCGGATTCTGAAAGCGTTCGACAGATT
>CATPCJ010000434.1 GCA_955652915.1 uncultured Bryobacteraceae bacterium | reverse complement strand
GGTTGAATCCATCCTTCGTATTGTTGTCACCCGGAGCCCCGCCAACTTGTCCAACCATCATCAGCAGATGCCCGGCCGGATTGAACTTCATCACCCGGTGAGCCGCTACGTCCACGGTCCAGATATTGCCTTCGGCATCGGCGCGAATACCGTGCGCGGTGGTTACCGGAACCTCGCTCCAGGCTTTCAGAATCTTTCCGGACCGGTCGAAAACAATCACCGGATGCGCGCCCCGATTGAATACCCAGATGTTGTCGTTCTTGTCCACCGTCACGCCCGAGCATTCGCCGAAGTTCCAGCCCTTGGGCAACTGCGCCCAATCCGGCACCACCGTGAAGTCCAGCGGCGGCCCGGACTTGAGTTCAGCCAAAATCGGCAAAGTGGAGGCGATCAGCAACACGAGGATTTGATTGCGCATGCGCTGAGGTTATTCGAGAACCACTTTGAAAGTCAACCGGCGGTCGCCCAATCCGCTAGAATCAGTCCAATCGAATTATGCGCAAAATTCTCATCCTGTTGCCGCTTGCTTTCCGCGTCGTCACCGCTCAAGACACGCAGCCCGGTCCAGCGCCGGCGGCGCTCGCGGCCGTCCGCGAAAACTATTCCAAATTCGAATACCGCATCCCCATGCGCGACGGCGTCAAGCTCTTCACGTCCGTCTACATTCCGAAAGATGTCTTCACCGGCGACAAGACGTATCCCATCATGATGACTCGAACGCCATATAACGTTCGTCCCTATGGGGCCGACCAGTATCGCGACAACCTGGGCCCGTCCGTCTTATTTGCACGGGAGAAATTCATCTTCGTTTATCAGGACGTCCGCGGCCGGTTCATGAGCGAAGGCGACTTCACCATCCTGCGTCCTCACAAGCCCATTAAGAAAGGATCGCAGGACACCGACGAGAGCACCGACACTTACGACACCATTGAATGGCTCGTAAAAAATGTGCCAGGCCATATTCCGAAAGTGGGTATCTGGGGCATCTCCGCCCCGGGCTTCTACGCCACGGCGGGAATGATCGACGCGCATCCCGCGCTGGTGGCGGTCTCGCCGCAAGCGCCCGTTACCGACTACTATCTGGGCGACGACGTCTATCACAACGGGGCATTCATGCTGGCTCACCGCTTCCGCTTTTATCAGGGCTTCCGTCCGCGCATCGGCGATCCCGCGCGGCCCGCGGAAACCGTGCCGCTCGATTACGGTACGCCGGACGGCTACGAATTCTTTCTGAACCTGGGCGGCCTGGCGAACGCCGACGAGAAGTATTTCAAGCGCGCGCATCCGTACTGGACCTTGAACGTCGAGCACACCACTTACGACGATGTCTGGCAATCGCGCGCAATTTGGCAATATCTGAAAGGCATCAAGCCGGCGGTAATGCTGGTCGGCGGCTGGTTCGACAACCAGGATTTACAAGGGCCGTTGCGCCAATTCGAGTTCATGCAGAAGAATACGCCGCCGCCGGTGGACATGCTGGTGATGGGTCCGTGGACACATGGTGGATTCGCGCGCGGCGATGGCGACCGGGTCGGCAATATCAACTTCGGCTCGAAAACCGGCTTGTATTTCCGCGAAAAAATCGAATTGCCTTTCTTCCTCTACCATCTGAAGGGCAAGGGCGACGGCAAGTTTCCCAAGGCCTGGATTTTCGAAACCGGCGTGAATCAATGGCGCCAGTTCGACGTCTGGCCGCCGCGGAACGTCCAGGCGAAGACCGTGTTCCTGGACGAGAATGGCAAGCTGAGCTGGCAGCAGCCTTCGAAGATTGCGTATGACGAATATCTTTCAGACCCCAACAAACCGGTGCCGTATATCGGACACATCGTCATGGGAATGCGCGCCGATTACATGACCGAAGACCAGCGCTTCGCCGCGGAGCGCCCCGACGTGTTGGTGTACAAATCGGAGGTGTTGGATCATGACGTTACGGTGCTCGGTCCTATCTCGGTCGATCTGAAAGTCGCGACTACGGGATCGGATTCTGATTTCGTCGTAAAGCTGATCGATGTTTATCCGGGCGACTACCCCGATTACAACTCGCCGCCGGCGCCGCCGCTTCCACCTGGAGCGCCACCGCGCGCGGAGCCGGCCAACACGATCAGAATGGGAGGCTATCAACAGTTAGTGCGTGGAGAGCCGTTTCGCGGGAAATTCCGCAAAGGCTTCCAGCAACCGGTTCCTTTCGAACCCGGCCAGCCCGACCGTATCGCGTTTCGCATGCCCGATATCGCCCACACATTTCGCCCGGGCCACCGGATCATGATCCAAATTCAAAGCTCCTGGTTTCCGTTGACGGACCGCAATCCGCAGAAGTTCATGGACATACCGAAAGCGCTATCGACGGATTTCATAAAGGCGTTCGAGCGGATATATTACGGAGGCGCGGACGGATCGCGAATTCACTTGCCGATCGCGGAATAGCTGGGAAGCGGCCCTTGCGCTTGAGCTCACGGCAGGGCCGCAAGTTCAGAGGCCATATTCCTCAGACCGACCGACTCCACTTCTTCGCTCATCATATAGCGATCGTTACCCGAGTTCACAACCAGGCGCCGGCTTGGTTTTACGTCCTCGCAAGCATTGTGGAAGCCCTTTTCAGGCCGTGCCGACAGTCCGCGCTTGATATCGATAGCCCAGAGCCCGTGTCCGGGGATTTCCAGAACGAGATCGATTTCTGCTCCGGCAGACGTACGGTAGAAGCTCGCAATCGTGAGGTCGGGCGCGGCGGCCAGGAGGTTTTCGATGACAAAACCTTCCCAGCTAGTGCCCACCACGGGGTGACCGGAGAGCGTGTTGTAGTCGGGAATGCCAAGGAGAACGTGGACGATCCCACTGTCCCGTACATAGACCTTGGATGCTTTGACGACGCGTTTTCCAGCGTTGCGATGAAATGGCCGAAGCCGGCGCACGAGCAGCAGGTCCACTAGCAGGTCGATATAGCGTGTTGTTGTCTGGGCGCTCACCATCAGCGCCGCCGCAAGACGAGAGGCGTTGAGCAGGCCGCCCTGATTGTGGGCGAGCATGGTCCACAGGCTCTCCAGGGTTTCTGCTGGTATCCGTGGACCCAGGTTAGGAATTTCCCGCTCCAGGTAGGAGCGGATGAAGTCCCTGCGCCAAGCGAAGCTGTGACGGTCGTTTTCCGCCAGATAGCTGTCCGGAAAACCGCCACGTACCCACAGTGGCGTGACGTCCGCGTTCGGTGCTTCCAGTTCGAGGACATCAAATGGCCCAAGGTCCACGTGGGTTATCCGTCCCGCGAGGCTCTCGCCGGACTGGCGCAGAAGGTCCATTGAGGCCGAACCCAGGAGCAGAAATCGCCCCGTGCGATGGCCGCGGCGCCGGCCCTGATCGATGAGACCGCGCAGTGTGCTGAAGAGTTCCGGCACGCGGTGGATTTCGTCGAGCACGACCAACCGGTCTTCGTATTGGCGCAGGAAAAGTGCGGGCTCCGCGAGCTTGCGGCGATCGTCACTCGCTTCCAGGTCAAGGTACAGGGAAGGGATCTCTCCGCTGAGCTCCAACGCAAGTGTGGTTTTGCCAACCTGACGTGGGCCGATCAGGGCGACAGCCGCTTGCCTGGAGATGGCGTCTTTGAGGACAGCGAGTTTGCGGCGGGGGATCATCCCTGCATATTATCCATGCTGTGGAAGATTTACAAGGACAAAGACCCCGAGTACAGACGCTTAATCTGAGTCAGGACGCCCCCGCCTGGAGATTGCCTGCTGTCGCGCCGTGCGATCTGGCGAGGTGTCCGCAGGCTCGAACCGAGCATCGACTTCCAGGGACACGTGGGAATAATCCCTGACGGTCTGTCCGACCAGGAAGTCTTACACGTAGCTGCGGCCTCTCGCCGCGTTCTTGTGTCACCGGACGTTCGCACCATGCTAGCGAATTTTCAGGCTTTCATCGTCCAGGAAGAGCCGCCAGGACTGATTCTTATCCCGTCTTCAAGAACAGTCGCGCAGATTATGGAAGGCCTTCTGCTGGTGTGGCTCGATTGGTCGCCTGGACAATTGAAGAACCAGGCAATATGGTTGCCGGGCAGCTCCGTGAAGGATTGAGAAAGAAAAAGGGACACCATCCCTACACTTGATGGTTCCGCGTTGCCGCAAGTGCCAGTATTGCCACTTCTGCCGTACGGCATTGCCGTAACTGCACGAGAACGTCCGATCCGAAACCTTCGCGTGAGACCGGAGGCTTCGCGCAACCACAAGTTCTGCGGCCGGCTTGACCCGTTTACGAAACCATGATCGTCAACGGCGCCGCGCGGTCTTCGCGTGGTGCGTTCGGCTTCGCGAGAACCACTGGAAGATAACGAATCTGGTGAAAGTGGTGGTTTGGGCGCATACCTCATTGAGCGCTACCACGCTCATAAGGGCCGTACCCTAGGCGTAATGTGATAGATCGCATTCCACGGCAGTCATTGAATAGAATTTCTAGGGCAAATCTCCCTTTCCGCTACGCTATCCGGATTTCCGCCGGTTGACGATATGACCCACGAGTGCATTCGCTTTTCACGACACTCGCGGCCATGTTTGCGCTCGGCGTAGCGAGTGCTCAGCCCAATGCCTACGTATCGAACATCGCCGGAAATTCAATTTCGGTAGTGAACACGGCGAGTAACACGGTAAGCGCAACCATTAGCATCCCCGGCGGCTCCCCCAATGGACTGGTGGTGACGCCGGATGGAGCGTATGTTTACGTGGCATGCCAGGGCACGAATAGCGTTGCGGTGATCGGCACTGCGACCAATGCCATCGTGGCCACTATTCCGTTGGGGACCGCGCCGATCCAACTGGCGATAACTCCAAACGGAGCTCAGGTCTACGTCGTGAATAAGAGCGCCAACCAAGTGGCGGTAATCGACACTGCGTCCAGGTCCGTGACCGGCGCCATCGCCGTGGGGTCTTCGCCGATGGCGGTAGCGTTCAATCCAAACGGGAGCCGCGCATACGTCCCCAATCTGCTGGGAGGGAACGTTTCCATAATCGATACCGCGTCAAGGACGGTGGTTAGTACTTTTCCGGCGGCCTCCGGACCCAGTTCAGTGGCGGTCGTCTCGAACGGGCGCGTTTACATTGGAAACCAGTACGCAAATTCTGTAACCGTGCATGACGCGGCTGGAGGCCTGCTGACCACCATACCCGGATTCGCGGCGCCGAATTGGGCAGCCGCGATTCCCACTGGCTCGCGGGTCTTTGTAACAAACGGAAACTCTTCCTCCGTGGGGGTGATCGATACGGCGTCGAACACCTTGATGGCGACGGTCTCGACCGGAAGCAATCCGACCGCGGTGGCGGTGAGCGCCGACGGGTTGAACGCCTACGTGGTAAACGAATATGCGTTTACTCTCTCGCAGGTAGCCGTCTCAAACAATACGGTGATGAATACAATCCAGCGCGTAGGAGTATACCCGATTGCCGTCGCGACAGCCCCATCAACGGCTCCGCCACCGTGTACCTACTCCTTGTCGGCCACCAGCGCCTCCTTCAGCGCGGCCGGGGGCGCGGCCAGCGTAAATGTGACTGCTCCGGCAGGTTGCGGTTGGGGTGCAAACAGTAACTCGGGATTTGTGCAGATTACGGCGGGGGCAAACGGAAGCGGCAACGGAACGGTGTCGTATTTGGTTACCGCGAACGGCGGCAGCAGCGGTAGAAGCGGCACGCTGACCGTCGCCGGCCAGACGTTCACAATCACGGAAGCCGGAGTGGCCTGCACGTCGTCGCTGTCCGCCACAGCCGCCTCTTTCGGTCCGGGCGGTGGATCGGGAAGCGTCAACGTAACAGCGCCCGCGGGTTGTACCTGGACCGCGGTCGGCAACACCGGATGGATAAACGTAACCGCTGGCGCAAGTGGCAACGGCAATGGAACGGTCGCGTTCTCGGTGAATGCGAACGGAAGCGGCAACCCTATCAGCGGCACGTTGACCATCGCCGGACATACTTATACGGTGAGCGAAACCGGCCTCGGATGCAGCTACGGGTTGTCCGCGGGCAGCGCTTCCCTCGGCTCGGGAGCAGCCTCCGGATCGGTCACTGTCTTCACTGCCGCCGGTTGCGCGTGGACGGCAACGTCCGATTCGCCCTGGCTGACAGTCCTGGCCGGATCGTCAGGCACGGGGAACGGGGCCGTAAGCTACGCTGTCACCGCGAACCCGGGCACTGGCGCCCGCACCGGCAACATCCTGATCGGCGATCAACACTTTGCCGTTACACAAACAGGCGCGGCCTGCTCTTACACAATTAATCCCGCGAGCGTCAATGTTGGTTCGGGCGGCGGATCGGGGAGTCTCGCGATTACGCCGAATCCACCTTCCTGCCCAGCACTCGCGGCCACTTCGAACGTAAGTTGGGCATCCGTATTCGTATCGGCTAACACCGCCCCGTGGTCTGTGACCGGAAATTCGAGTACGCAGACCCGCACCGCGGCCTTTACTATCGGAGGACAGAGTATACCGGTCACGCAAGGCGGAGCGGGCGTATCTTCCACGATGTCGCTGAGCCGGTCTTCGCTCAATTTCGGGACCGCCGGTTCCTTGTTGACAAGCGCTCAGACAATTAACGTGACATTCGCCGGCGTCGGTCTGGCCTGGACGGCGTCCTCCAACCAACCGAACATTACGGTTTCGCCTGGATCGGGAACGGGCAACGGAACCATTCAAGTTTCGGCGGCCGCTGGAGCAAGCGGCGTAATCGCCGTGAATGCACCGGGGGCCACCAATCCATCGCCGCAGGTGCAGGTGAATGTCACCGCTGTCACGCCGGGTGCGCCGGTGGGCAGTTTCGACACGCCCGCCGATGGAACATCCGGTATTGCCGGCGCAATTGCCGTAACCGGCTGGGCACTCGACAACATTGAAGTAGCGAAGGTCGACATCTGGCGGGAATCGGTCGGCGGTGAGCCCGCTGGTTTGATGTACATAGGCGATGCTGTTTTCGTTTCCGGCGCCCGCCCGGATGTTGAGGCGGCCAGCGCCAACACGCCATTCAACTACCGCGGGGGTTGGGGCTATCTGCTGTTAACCAACTTTCTGCCGAACAACGGAGGCGCGGCGGGACTCGGCAACGGGACCCATCGAATACACGCAATCGCGCACAATAAGGCCGGGGCTTCGGTGGATTTCGGCGCACACACCATCACCGTCGATAACGCGCATGCCTCGAAACCGTTCGGCACCATCGACACCCCCGCGCAGGGCGGCACGGTATCCGGCAGCGCGTACATCAATTTTGGTTGGGTGCTGACACAGAATCCCAACATGGTTCCCCTCGATGCTTCCACGATTACGGTCGTGGTCGATGGACAGGTCGTGGGGCATCCTGCGTACAACAATTTCCGTTCGGACATCGCCAGCTTGTTCCCGGGTTACATGAACAGCGGCGGCGCGGTTGGCATCTATTATCTCGACACTTCGAAGCTTGCCAATGGGGTCCACACAATTTCCTGGAACGTCTTCGACAATGCAGGCCATGGCGACGGAGTCGGAAGCCGGTATTTCAACGTCTTTAACGGCGCCTCGGCGGGCCCGGAGACGGCGCCGGAAGAACCCATCGAGGCCGCTGCAATCGCGCACGAGCGAAAGAACGTTCACGCGGTGGAGATTGAAGAACTGGGTCAAGTGGAGCTGGAGATCGGTGCGATCGGCGGCTACCAACTGGTCAACGGCGAGCGCACGCCGCTCCCCATCGGATCCAGCCTGGAGCGAGGCGTCTTTTATTGGCAGCCGGGTCCTGGATTCCTTGGCACTTACAATCTTTTCCTGGAGCGAAAAGACGGCACGCAAGCGCACGTGCGAGTGAAGATTCGGGCCAAGACTTATACCCAATAAAGCAGAGTGGGAATTAATTTCCTTTCAGCCTTGAATTCATCCTCCCGCCCGCGCCGTCCATTTAAGCGGAGGCAAGTGACCTCCAGGGAGGCAGCGATGTTTAGATCTTTTGCAGTATCCGCATTGGTACTGGGATCGGCGCTTGCGTTGGCACAACCGCAAGTAGCTGCCGCGCGCGACCGTGACGACTATCGCTACGGCCGCGACCGCCGCGGCGACGAATGGCGGGAAAGGCTTCGGCACGAGCGTCATGAGCGAGAAGAGTTCCGTGAACGGGAACGACGGGAGCATCGTTTCGATCGCGATCGATATCGCGACAACCGGGGCGGATACTATGATCGTTACGGTTATTGGCACTGGTATCCAGCCTACCGGTGACCAACGCGCCAGCCGCACCGGCGATTGAGTCTTGTCCCACTCTCGCCGGCCCAGCGGCTGGGTTCGTTTTCACAAGAAGTTCTGTCCAGAACAGGAAGCTGTGAAAAAAACGCAAACCACACAGGCAAGAATGCCTGGAGTTTGGACATTCTTATGTGGGGCAGGATGGCATCC
This sequence comes from uncultured Bryobacteraceae bacterium, assembly GCA_955652915.1. Lineage (GTDB taxonomy): Bacteria > Acidobacteriota > Terriglobia > Bryobacterales > Bryobacteraceae > Palsa-89. The sequence goes on along the minus strand of CATPCJ010000434.1, from coordinate 8,882 downwards.
TGCGGCGGATTGGTAATCCGCCTGGTGTTTGGATCGGAATTACTTACGGGCCGATTGCCAATCGGCCGCAGGTTACCAACTGTTACCAACCTGCCCCACAATTACCAGACGCCCGTCATCGCAGTCCCGGCGACTGGGTTCGTTTTTTCACAAGAAGTTCTGTCCAGAACAGACACTACTTCTGTGATTGCGTAAGCTCCCCATCATCGCCGGCCTCTTAAGTATTGCCCTGCACGCTTACGCCCGACACCTCCCAGTTGGGCTCTCGGCCCACGGACAAGTCTTTGACCTACATGGGCAAAACTACTCCGCGTCCTTCTCGCCCGCCGGATTCCGCCTGCATTGGATAACTCCCAAAGCTGACAGCGTCAGCATGGTATTGGCCAATGCCAACAGCCACGCGACTCCCTCGCCTACGGAGCCTCTCACCGCCGTTCAAAGCCTCTACTCGGGAAGCGACCCCGCCCAGTGGCACGCGAATGCGCCGCTATTCTCGAAAATCCAATTCCAGTCCGTTTACCCGGGCATCGACGCCGTCTATTACGGAAGCCCGAAAGGACTGTTCGAATATGACTTTCAGGTCGCTCCGGGTGCGCGGCCGGCAGACATCCATTTGTCGTTTCCCGGCGCGCGATGGCTTCGAATTGACGAATCCGGCGACCTCTTGATCGGCGCCGCCATCAAGCAGCGGCGGCCGGAAGCCTATCAGGAACTGTACGGTGTGAGACACCCGATCCGTGCCGCCTACAAGCTCGTTGCAAAAAACGAAGCCATCTTTGAATTGGGCCCCTATGACGAATCTCGCCCGCTGATCATCGACCCCTCGGTTACTTTCGCAACCTTCCTGGGTGGCAGTGATTTCGATCAGGTCTATGCCATGGCCGTGGACGCCGCCGGCAACATCTTCCTGGCGGGACAAACCGCTTCCACGAATTTTCCGCTACGGAGCGGCGGAACCGCAGGCAATCGGGACGTTTTCGTCGCAAAACTGGATCCCACCGGCAACCACCTTCTCTACAGCACCGTACTGGGCGGGGCTCAAACGGATTGTCCCAGAGCGATTGCGGTGGATGCCGCCGGGAACGCATATGTGGCAGGCTATACCAGTTCCGCCGATTTCCCGGTCACCGCCGCCGCGTTCCAGACCCAATCGCACGGATCGGAGGATGGGTTCGTTTTGAAACTGAATGCATCCGGCGGCCTGGTCTATTCAAGTTATCTGGGCGCCTCGGGTCGCGATTTCGCCACGGCTATCGCGGTCGACGCTTCCGGAAACGCCTTCATTGCCGGATACACGTCGTCGGTGGGTTTTCCAATCGTTGCGGGCGCCTTTCAAAGCTCCTATGCCGGCGGTTTCTTCGATACGTTCGTCACCAAAATGAATGCCGGCGGTTCCGCGCTGCTGTACTCCACGTTCATCGGAGGCTCTGGCAACGATACGGCGACATCCATCGCAATCGATGCCAATGGCAATGCGTACATCGGTGGTCAAACCGACTCGTTTAACTTCCCAGTCTCCCCTGGTGTCCTTCAATCCAGCAATGCCGGCGGTTCGGACGCGTTCGTCGCCAAACTCAATGCCGCCGGTTCCGCAATCGTCTTTTCGACATATCTCGGCGGATCGAGCAACGATCTGGCGAACGCAATCGCAATCGATTCCTCGCAGAACGTCTATCTCGCCGGCGCAACCGCTTCGGTGGATTTTCCCGTGTCCGCGGGCGCATTTCAGGCATCCATCGGAGCTTCCTATGACGCATTTGTGACCAAACTCAACCCGGCGGCCACGGCGATTGTCTTTTCCACTTACTTGGGCGGTTCCGGCTCCGACCAGGCTACGGCCTTGGCACTGGATTCATCCGGCAATGTCTGGCTAACCGGGTCCACCTCGTCCACCAACTTTCCGCTCCTGAACGCCGTGCAGGGGCAACCTGCGGGCGGAAGCGACGCTTTCGTTGCCAACCTGAACTCGACTGGAGTCGGGCTGTTGTTCTCCAGCTATTTTGGAGGTTCGGCGGATGACTCCGGCTTGGCCATCCGCCTGGACAACGGCGGTGCGGTCATCGTCGCGGGCGTTACTTCCTCCGCCGATTTCCCAACCACGGCGGGGGTACTTCAAGGCTCCTCCGGCGGTGGCTATGACGGCTTCATTCTCAAGCTGCAGAGTGCAAGTTGCACTTACACGGTAAATCCAACCACTCTGATCGTTGCCGGCAGCGGCGGATCCGGCGCCATTACGGTAACCTCGACCGCGGGCTGCGGTGCACCGGGCGCAAATTCGAACGTTGTCTGGGCATCCGTTTCCATCACGAGCGCAACCGCAAATTGGTCGGTGGCCGCCAATGCGAGCTCGCAGAGCCGCAACGGAACCTTCACGGTCGCGGGACAGACGGTGACTATAGCCCAGGCGGGCGCGGCGTGCTCTTATTCAATCAATCCCTCGAGCATCAATATCGGCCCGGCTCCAACTTCGGGGAATCTCGCGATCACGCCAACGCCGAGCGACTGCGCGGCCCCATCGGGCACTTCGAACGTCTCGTGGGCGCCGGTATCGGTAACCGGCAATACCGCCAACTGGTCCGCTACTGCAAATTCGAGTTCACAAACGCGGGCGGGGATGTTCACCATCGGCGGCCAAAATACGCCGGTCACGCAAACCGGCGCCAGCGGACCCTCCAGCGTCTCTCTGAGCCGCTCCTCGCTCAACTTTGGGACCTCAGGATCGCTGGTGACCAGCCCGCAGGAAATCACCATTAATTTCGCGGGGCCGGGTATCGCCTGGACGGTTTCCTCCAATCAATCGAGCATTACAGTCTCACCAGGATCGGGAACCGGCAACGGAGTGTTTCAAGTGACGGCTACAGCCGGACCAAGCGCTGTGATAACCGTCAGCGCGCCGGGCGCGGCCAATCCAACACTCGCGGTCCAAGTGAATGTGTCGGCCGTTACGCCCGCTCCACCGATAGGCAGTTTCGACACGCCGGCGAGCGGAACCTCGGGTATTGCGGGAGCCATTGCGGTGACCGGCTGGTCGCTCGACAACATTGAGGTGGTAAAGGTCGATATCTGGCGGGAAGCCGTGGCGAGCGAAGGGTCCGGACTGATCTACCTCGGCGATGCCGTGTTTACCTCTGGCGCCCGGCCCGATGTCGAGGCAGGCAGTCCTAACGCCCCGTTCAACTATCGCGCGGGGTGGGGTTACTTACTGCTCACTAATTTTCTTCCGAACAACGGAGGCTCGGCCGGTCTCGGCAACGGAACATACAAGCTGCATGCGATTGCTCACAACAAGTCCGGCGCGGCGGTGGATTTGGGTACCCACACCCTAAGCGTCGATAACGCGCACGCCTCCAGGCCCTTCGGGTCCATCGATACGCCAGGGCAGGGAGGCACAGCGTCGGGTACGGCATTCATAAACTTCGGATGGGCACTGACGCAGAATCCCTATTTCATTCCCATCGATGGATCGACCCTGACCGTGCAAGTGGACGGCGTTGCAGTGGGCCGTCCCACGTACAATCAAAATCGCGCCGACATCGCGAATACGTTCCCCGGTTTGGCAAACAGCAACGGAGCGGTGGGGTTCTTCTACATCGACACGACGGCGTTGTCGAATGGCGTCCACACGCTGGCGTGGGTGGTTTACGATAATGCCGGACGCGGCGACGGAATTGGGAGCCGGTACTTCACCGTGTTTAACAGCGGCGGGGGGAGCGGGCCGGTACAAGACACAAGTCCATCCCTAAGTGCGCGCGACATCGTCAAGGAGATCCAGATCGAAGAATTGGAACGCGTCCAACTGGACGTCGGCGCGGTGAAGGGTTATTTGCTCGTGAACGGAGAGAGACGCCCTCTCCCAATCGGTTCGACAATGTTGAACGGAATATTCTACTGGCAGCCAGGTCCAGGCTTCCTCGGGTCATTCCAGCTCAACTTCGAACGCCCAGGTTCGCCGGACGCCCCGGTGGAGGTCAGTATCCAACCAAAGCGCTTCAAGTTAGATGGGGATTTTCAGTGATGTGTCCTCTCGGTCGGTGCGCAGGTGCCTGCTGAAATACGGGTCCATTAAGTTGCCCCATTTCTTTCGGAACCGATCCTGCTGTTCCTTGGAACCTGACGGAGCCGGCTTCCCATGAGTCAGCACCGCCCGCTGCTCCAGAATAATCTCAAGCCCCGATTCGCGGAGGCGCAGACAGAAGTCGGCGTCGGCGTAGTCCCCGGTCAGCGACCCGTCGAAACCATTCACCGATTCGAACACCTCTTTTCTCACGACCATGCATACACTGGAAACGGCCGTTACGTTTCGCGTGTAGTGCAGCCACCGCCAATAATCGCTCTGAAACAATCCGCGGCCGGGATTGCCCACACCGCCCAGCAGCCCCAACGCCAGTCCGGAATGCTGCAGCGACCCATCCGGGGAAATCAATTTCGCTCCCACTGCGCCGACTTCGGGCCGCTGTGCAATCGCGAGCAGGTTGGTCAACCAGTCCGCTGTCAGCGGCGTGACGCCGGAATGCATAAAGACGAGATACGAACCCTTCGCCTCGCTGGCCTTCGCGACGAATTCCAAGGGGCCATAATCCGTCTTCTTCTTCAGCTCGGCAGATTCCGGCGCAATGACGCTGACCAGATCGGAACCTTTCCACTCCCGGACGATGTGATAGCGGGTTGGGTTTTCATCGTCCACTACCCGCGCGTTCGTTCCACGGCGGCGAAGCGCATCCGCGGCGGCGCGATGGCCGGAATCGTTGGCCCACGGCTTTGCATTTGGATGCTGCGCGAGCGATTCGCGATGCTGCCTCCAGTGATATAGGATGTGCGGCAGATGCGCCACGCGAACAGGATTATCGGTGAGGCGTAAGGCCAAGTCGTAGTCCTGCGCGCCATCGAACTCGCCGCGGAATCCACCGGTGGCCAGCATCAGTTCTTTCGAGGCCACCACTAGATGGCCCATGTACATGCAGTTCGAAAGCAATTCCGGAGACCAGTCTGGTTTGAAATTCGGCCGAACCGGCTCGCCATTCTCGTCCACGTAGTCTTCGTCCGAATAAAGCACGTCATACCGCTCCCGCTGCAGCGCTTCCACAACGCGGAACAATGCATCCTCAGATAGAAAGTCGTCATGGTCCAGCACGCCAATGTAGTCCCCCGCCGCCATTTCGAGCGCACGGTTCAGCGCCCCTGAAATTCCCTGCCGTGTTTTCAAGGACGCAAACTGAATGCGTGGGCCGGTGTGCGGCAATGCTGGCGGCACGACGGATGCATCGTCTGCAATGCACAATTGCCAGTTCGGGTAGTTTTGCTCGGCCACGGAACGAACTGCCTGCTCAAACCACTCCCGCTTCGGATTGCGGACCGCCATCAATAGACTGATGGACGGCCGATAATTCCACGAGTCGATTTGTTGCGGAAACCATTCCGGGGACGGATTGTTTCGCGCGAGCGCCGCCAGAAAACGGCGGTATTCACGTACACGCGGTGAGCCGGCCAGCTTCACGTACAACGGATGAAAGGGCGAGTGCAGCAGCTTCTGCCCAAGCTTTCTAAGCATACCCGTCAACCCGCAAAAAACACGCGCCAGGTGGTCACCAGCAGCGCGTGCGTGACCATGCTGGCCCGGACGCTCTTCGCCTTCAGAAATGCGAGTCCATAAAAGATACCAGCGGCCCCGGCCAGGATAGCGAACCTCCAGTTTGGAAACTGGCGAAACGGAAGATGCGCCAATCCGAATACGATCGAGGCAACAATCAGGCCGGCCACTTCACTGTGAAAGCCGCGCGCGAGCAAACGTTGCAGAAATCCGCGGAAGAAGAACTCCTCGGATAGTCCAACCACCCACAGGAATGCTAAGAACGTTCCGATGACGAGCAGCATGATTTTCCACCACTCGAATTCCGGCAGGTGGAAGCTGGTAAAGCGCAGCACATACCCCAGCGCGACGCCCACAGGCAGGAAATACAAGTAGTGCAGCGCGCCGACGCCCCACTCCCGCAAGGTGGGAATAAAACCGAAGCGCGTATCCTCTTCGCTGGAACGCAGCGACAGCGTGGCCATGATCGCCAATCGGATCCACATGAGCTTTCCCAAAATCCCGAGCGCAACATGCGGCAAGGGCTTTCCGTAAATCTGATCGAAACTCTTGCTGAGATACACCGCGCCCAAAAGCGCCAGAAATAAAAGATCGGCCGGCAGGCTGCGGGGAATCCACACGTACCAGAACGAAGCAGCCGCCGCTATCGCCAATAACCAGAGCAACGGCGTAATTTGAAATGTGCCGAGTAGCGCGCTCTCGATTACATAAGGAACCACGGCGCTGGCGGTCAGCAGCGCGGCGCGGAATGCTTTCGACCCCAGGCCATCGAACGCTTGCCGCACCGCCGCGAATCCGATGACAAGATAGAATGCCAACTCCACGAGAAATGCCGGCAGCACCGCCATCGCGATCCACGACGGTATATTCTGTTGTTGGGAGTATACGTACGTAGCGATGCACGCCGCCGTCCAAACCACGAGAAGCGTCGTCAGGAACTGGCGCATTCGCTTCATGTTAGCATCGCTGGTTTGCGCCTCTTCCGCACTGTCGGACGACCCGCCCGCGGACCTCGTGCGCCGCGTAGCGCGCCGTGAAAGCGAAACCGCCCAGGTCCAAAGCAATTACACTTACCGCCAATCCGTAAGCATCGATGAAGTAGACAAGCGCGGGGCTACCGTAGGCTCGTATCGCGAAGTGCGCGACATCATCTTTTCGCCGAAACAGGAACGTACCGAGCAAATGGCGGGCAAGCCCACGGACACCCTGGTTTCCCTGAAATTGACGGATGAAGACTTTCGCGACATTCGCGAAGTTCAGCCATTCCTGCTAACCAAGGAACAGGCTTTTCTCTACGACACCAAGTTTCGCGGCGAGGAGACCATGGATGACATCGATTGCTATGTCATTCAGATTCGCCCTCGACAGATGCTGGAAGGCCAGCGTTTATTCGACGGCATGCTGTGGGTATCGAAAAAGGATTACTCGATCGTCCGCAGCGAAGGCGTAGCGGTGCCTCAGATCCAGACGACAAAGAACGAGAATCTCTTCCCGCATTTCACCACGCTGCGGAAGAAAGTAGACGGTGATTTCTGGTTCCCCATCACCACCTATGGAGACGACACGCTCTATTTCCGGACCGGCCCGCAGCGAATCCGGTTGACCATCCGCTATAGCGACTACAAGAAATTTGGGGCTGAATCCAAGATCACCTATGAGAAGTAAGAACTAGGGCGGACCCCCATAAGCGCAAACCTAACGTGGCGCACGTACTCGTGCGTGCCGCGTCGAGATTTGACTCCGCATCGACGATTCCGCATGTGTGCCCGGAAGCACAATCGCTATTTGTGACCTGGCACTTGCACGGCAGTCTGCCAGCCTCGCGCTATCCTCCCGGGAAAACTGTCGCCGGGCCGAGCCTTTTCGATTAGCATCTTCCGGGCATACATGAGGACCATCGAGTTCTCAAGGCCGACCTCTTCAGGCTCTGGAATCCAAAGCAGCGGCTGGCGATAATCAAAACGCAAACCTCTAAGCGAAAAGCCCAGTGACTCGGCTAGCGTACAGAAGAGCCGGATACGCGCGAGTCTTTCCCGTCTTTGATCCGGCGCACCAACTGGTTCATCCACTTCGAGCAAGAATCCCTTGCCTGGGCGCAAGTCTTCCTCGTTCGCGAAGAGCCAAGCCACTTTGTCGAGCAGTCTTTGGGATATAGATCCGTGATCGATTGCGATGCCTTTTTGGGCGGCCAAGTAAGCGATGAATGCTAGCTGTACGGCCGGATAGTAATGCAGAAGAGTAAATCCGCACACCTTGCTATCCAGCTTCGCGATTACGAAATAGTCTCTCGGCCCCGCTATGCCTCGTTGTCGTTGCTCCTGGCCTTCCCGAAGCCAGCGTACGATGTCGGGAGCTTCGAAATTTTCATGATCGGGAATCCTGTCCTCGTATAGATCGAGAGCATACCGGATATCTTAGCCAAACGCATCCGGGCAGCGGCCACGGTTACACTATCAACAGCCCCCGATGAAGATCTCGGCAGCGATCATCGCCTTTAACGAGGAACGCAATATTTCACGCGTGATCGAGAGCTTGAGATGTTGCGATGAAATCGTGGTGGTGGACAGCGGGTCGACCGATCGGACCGTGGAACTAGCCACTAAACATGGCGCGCGTGTGTTCGAGAGCGTGTGGCGCGGCTTTGCGGGACAAAAGAACTACGCTACCGAGCGATGTGAGAACGACTGGATTCTTTCGCTGGACGCCGACGAAGCGTTGAGCGAATCGTTGGAAGGCGAGATCTGGCAGATCAAGAAGAATGGTCCGGAGTTTGACGCCTACACGATGCCACGCATGGCGCAGTATTTGGGCCGCTGGATTCTACACTCGGGCTGGTATCCGGACCGCAAGATGCGGCTCTTCGACCGGCGGCGCGCCAAGTGGGTGGGCGATTATGTGCATGAGTCGGTCATGGTGGATGGACGCGTGGGCCATTTGAAATCGAGCATCCTACATTTCACGTGCAGCTCACTTTCCGAGCATCTGAAGACCATGGATCGCTACACTACGCTGGCCGCCGAGCAATTGGTTGACCAGAAAAAACATATTGGCTGGAAGCAGCTTGCGTTGGAACCGCCCTGGACATTTTTCCAGACTTATGTTTTGAAGCGCGGGTTCCTGGACGGTCCGGAAGGTTTGGCGATCGCCCACATGGCGGCGCGCTATAATTTCTTGAAATACGCCAAAGCCAAGAACATGAGTCCTAGAAGGTAGCATTGTTCATATTGCACATCGACACCGGAGAGGAAATGCGCGGTTGGCAATGGCAGGCGTTTTATTTGATGCGGGGATTGGC